>JAGVUU010000300.1 GCA_019136105.1 Gammaproteobacteria bacterium | reverse complement strand
GTCGCTGTGTCGGTTGCCGGTCGACCGGCTCGACGAGAGCCGCATCGATCAGTTTCTTCAGGATCACCTGCCGCACTGTGGTTGCCGAGGGCCGGTGATGCGCCGTCCGCGCGAGGTACATGCGGCTTTGATGCCCCTGCTGGCCATCCTTCGCCAGCGCGGCGTGATCGCGGACTTGCCGACACCGTCGGGTCCGATCGCCGAAGAGCTGAGCCGCTACGACGCATACATGCTCGATACCCGTGGGTTGGCCAGCGGCACCCGTTCGGTCCGACTGCGGATCATCGAGCGGCTGCTCGTGCACAAATTCGCGGGCCATTCTCTGGATCTGCAAGAACTTCAACCGCAGGACATCCGCCGCTTCGTCGCCGAGCAGTTGGAATTGCGCAACACGATCAGCAACGCGGTGACCATTAACGCCGCCTTGCGTGGCTATCTGCGCTGGCGTGCGACGTGCGGCGATTCCGTACAAGCGCTGCTGGGCGTGATCGCTTCGCCCGCCAATTGGACGCATGCGTCGCTGCCACGCGCGCTGCAGTCGCGTGAGGTCGGCCGTGTCCTCAATTCATTCACCCCGGCGCTGCGCGCGCCCAAGCGCGGCTATGCGATCGTCCGTCTGGCCCTCGATCTGGGCCTTCGCTGTATCGAGATCAACCGGCTACAACTGGACGACATCGATTGGCAGAACGGCACGCTCACGCTGAGGCGGACGAAGTCTCGCCGCCAGGATGTGCTGCCACTGCCAGTCCCCACGGGCAAGGCGCTGGAGGCGTACCTGCGCCACGAGCGACCGCTCACCAGCAACCGATCCGTGTTCGTGCGTTGCTTGGCGCCACACGATGCACCGGTCAGCGTGGATGCCATCCATCGGGTGATCCGCGACGCCTTCAGCCGCGCCGGTATCTCGCATGGCCGGGCGCACGCCCTGCGCCACACCCTGGCCTGTCGGCTGGTCAACAGCGGGGGCTCGATCAAGGAAGTCGCTGATGTGCTGCGGCACCGCTCGCTGAACACTTCGCTCATCTACGCGAAGACCGATCGCGCTGGCTTGGTCGAAGTCGCCTTGCCCTGGCCAGGGAGCCCAGCATGAGCGCCCACATATCCCTTCTCGAGCGGATCGAGACGTATCTGGCCGAGCGCCGTCGCCTCGGGTTCGAACTTCAGCACATGGGTCAGGCGCTTGTCCGGTTCGCACGCTATGTCGAGGCAGTCGGTCACCACGGACCGCTTACCGTCGAGGTGATGGCTGCCTGGGCGCGGCAGGTCAAGGGTGGCCGAGGGGATCGAGGCACGGCGGCTCGCGCCTTACGTCTGTTCAGGCCGTTTACGCGCTGGCTGCAGCAGTTCGAGCCGGCTACCGAGGTCCCCGACGAGGCGACCTTCGGGCCGGTCCCGGGCCGGGTCACCCCGCACATCTTCCGTGACGAGGAGATCGAGGCCTTGCTCGACGCCGCCGGGCGGCTCGGGCCGCCGCTGCGCAGTACCGTCATGCGGACCTTGTTCGGACTGATCGCCTGTACGGGTCTGCGCATCTCCGAAGCCCTGGCGTTGGTCGACGCGGACGTCGACCTCAGTGTCGGCGTGCTGACCGTCCGCTGCAGCAAGTTCGGCAAGTCGCGCCTGGTGCCGCTGCACCCGAGTGCCGTGACGGCCCTGCGCGCCTACCGCCTTGAGCGCACGAAGTACGTGCCGGCCGATCCTGAGGGGCCGTTCTTCATCGCCACCCGTGGCCGCCGGCTCGGTCGCGCGCTCAGTGATCGGCAGGCCCACCGTATCTTCGATCAACTGCGCCGGGAACTGGGCTGGGTCGCTCGCGGCGGCCACGGTGCGGCCCGCATCCACGACCTGAGGCACAGCTTTGCGGTGCGTCGCCTGTTGCGCTGGCATGAGCAGGGCGAGAACGTGCACGAGCACATGCTTGCGCTGTCGACCTACATGGGCCACGCCAAGGTCTCGAACACGTACTGGTACCTCACGGGCACGCCCGAACTCCTGCAAGTGGTGGGCAAGCGTTTCGAGCATTTCGTCGATCCATACGAAGCCGAGGAGGACGACGATGGTTAAGCCCGAATCAGTCCAGGCGCCCAGCTTCGCGGCCCTGGTGCAGGCGTTCTTCGCCGAGCACCTGCAGCAGCAGCGCGCGATGAGCCCGCGCACCGTTGCCGCGTATCGCGACGCCTTCGTGCTGTTCCTCGACTTCGCGCAGGCGCGGCTACACAAGCAACCCACGGCGATCCGGCTCGAGCAGATCACGCCGACGCTGATCCTGGCCTTCCTCGATCACCTCGAGCGCGAGCGGGGCAATACGGTGAGAAGCCGCAACGCTCGACTCGCGGCGTTGCGGGCGTTCCTGAAATTTGCCGGTCGGCGCGACGTGAGCGCCCTGCATGCCGT
>JAGVUU010000066.1 GCA_019136105.1 Gammaproteobacteria bacterium | reverse complement strand
GCGGGCCGCCGGGCGGCGCCGGCGGCTTCAGTTCGATGCCGATCGGCGTGCTGGCCGTGCCAGTGCGCTCGGAGCAGATCTCGTTCGAACTCGAGGCGCTCGGCACGACGCGGGCCAACGAGTCCGTCGAGATCACGGCCAAGGTCGTCAACCAGGTGACCGCCGTGCGCTTCACCGAGGGCCAGCAGGTCGCGAGGGGCGCGGTGCTCGTCGAACTCGACAGCGAACAGGTGCGTGCCGACCTGGCCGCCGCCGAGGCCGCACTCGCCGAAAGCCGCAGCCAATTCAAGCGCAGCCGCGAGCTCTACACCACCAAGATCCTGTCCGACTCGCAGCTCGAGCAGATCGAGGCGACGTTCAAGGCCAACGAGGCGCGGGTCGCGTCGGCGCGGGCTCGCGTGAGCGACACCGTGATCCGGGCGCCGTTTGCGGGCCGGGTCGGCCTGCGCCGTGTGAGCGTGGGCAGCCTGATCAGCCCGGGGACGGTGATCACGACGCTCGATGACACCAGCACGATCAAGCTCGATTTCACCGTGCCCGAGACGTTCCTGCCGGTCGTCAAGCCGGGCCTCGAGATCGCGGCGCGCAGTGTCGCGTACCCGGACGCGAGCTTTGCCGGCAAGGTGAGCAGCGTCGATTCCCGGGTGGATCCGGCCACGCGCTCGGTGACGGTGCGCGCGCTCCTGCCAAACCCCGAAGGGCTGCTGAAGCCCGGCATGTTCCTCACCACCCGCCTGTCGCGCGGCGCGATCGACGCATTGCTCGTCCCCGAGCAGGCGCTGGTGCCGGAGGGCGGCGAGATGTTCGTGTTCGTCGTGAAGGACGGCGTCGCCGAGAAGCGGCGCATCCGCATCGGCGAGCGGCGCGTCGGTGACGTGCAGGTGGTGGAAGGGCTCGCGTCCGGTGAGCTGGTCGTGACCGAAGGCACGCAGAAGCTGCGCGACAGCGCAGCCGTCACCCTGCAGGAAGCGCCTCCGGCAACGGCGGCCGCGGAGGCAAACGCGCCATGAAGATCGCCACGATCTCGGTGCAGCGTCCGGTCTTCGCGACCGTCGTCAGCCTGCTGCTCGTGATCCTGGGCCTGCTGGCGTTCACGCGTCTTTCGGTACGCGAACTGCCCGAGGTCGAGTCGCCCATCGTCTCGATCGAGACCAGCTACCGCGGCGCCGCGGCCGACGTGGTCGAGACGAAGATCACCCAGGTGATCGAGGAGCGCGTCTCGGGCCTCGAGGGCGTCACCAAGATCACCTCGCAGAGCGTCGACGGCCGCTCGAGCATCAACCTCGAGTTCGTCCCGGAGCGCAACGTGGACGAGGCCGCCAATGACGTACGCGACCGCGTCTCCCGCGTGGCCGATGACCTGCCCCCCGAGGCGGATCCACCCGAGATCGGCAAGGTCGACTTCAATGCCGAGCCGGTCATCTGGCTGAACCTGTCGAGCAGCACGCTCAACGTGCTGGAGCTGACCGACTACGCCGAGCGCGTGCTGGCCGAGCGCCTCGGGGTGCTGCCCGGCGTGGCCCGCGTGCGCATGGGCGGCGCGCGCCGCTATGCGATGCGCGTGTGGGTCGACCGCGAGGCGCTCGCGGCGCGCCAGCTCACGGTCACCGACATCGAGAACGCGTTGCGGCGCGAGAACGTGCAGTTGCCGGCCGGGCGCCTCGAGTCTTCGCAGCGGGAGTTCACGTTGCGCACCGAGACCGGGCTCAACAGCGAGAACGACTTCCGCGAGCTGGTGATCGGGCGCGGGGCCGACGGCTACCTGGTGCGCCTGCGCGAGGTGGCCGACGTGCGCCTCGCCGCGGAGAACGAGCGCAGCTTTTCGCGCTCGAACGGCGTGCCGGGCATCAGCATCGGCGTCGAGCAGATCTCCAAGGCGAACACGCTCGAGGTCGCGCGCGCGGTGCGCGAGGAGATGGAGCGGATCCGGCCGCAACTGCCGCCGGGCACGATCCTCGAGGTGAACATGGACCGCTCGGTCTTCATCGAGGAGTCGATGCGGGAGGTGCAGATCGCGATGGTGATCGCGGTGCTGCTCGTGCTCGCGGTGATCTACCTGTTCCTCGGCAACGTGCGCGCCACGCTGATCCCGGCGGTGACCATCCCCGTGTCGATCATCGGTTCGTTCCTGGTGATGGCGTGGCTCGGGTTCTCGGTCAACGTGCTCACGCTGCTCGGCCTGGTGCTCGCCATCGGCCTCGTCGTGGACGACGCGATCGTGGTGCTCGAGAACATCTATCGCCGCATGGAAGATGGCGAGCCGCCGCTCATCGCCGCCGTGGACGGCAGCCGGGAGATCGGATTCGCGGTGATTGCCACCACGCTGGTGCTGGTGGCGGTGTTCCTGCCGATCTCGTTCCTGCAGGGCAACGTCGGCAAGCTGTTCCGCGAATTCGG
>JAGVUU010000109.1 GCA_019136105.1 Gammaproteobacteria bacterium | reverse complement strand
ACGCTGGTGGCCGTGCCGCTGTTCGTCTTCATGGGCGTGATGCTCGAGCGCTCGAAGATCGCCGAGGCGCTGCTCACCACCATGGGCGAGCTGTTCGGTTCGCTGCGCGGCGGGCTCGGGTATTCGGTCGTGATCGTGGGCGCCCTGCTCGCCGCGTCCACCGGCATCGTGGGCGCCACGGTGGTGACGATGGGCCTGCTGTCACTGCCGGCGATGATGCGCGCGGGCTACGACCCGAAACTCGCCGCCGGCACGATCTGCGCGGCCGGCACTCTCGGCCAGATCATCCCGCCCTCCACCGTGCTGATCTTCGTCGGCGACATCCTGCAGGGCGCCAACCAGCAGGCCCAGCTCGAGCTCGGCAACCTCGCGCCGGAGCCGATGTCGGTCGGCCAGCTGTTCGCGGGCGCGATGATCCCGGGGCTGGTGCTGGTGGGCCTCTATCTCGCGTGGATCCTGGCCAAGTCGATCGTGGACCCGCGCTCGTGCCCGCCCCTCGAGATGACCGAAGAACAGCGCGCCGGCCTCGCGGGCCGCGTGCTGAGCGCGCTCGCGCCACCGCTGCTGCTGATCCTCGCCGTGCTCGGCTCGATCCTCGCCGGCATCGCCACGCCGACGGAATCGGCGTCGGTGGGCGCCGTGGGCGCGATGCTGCTCGCGGGCGTCAAGAACAGGTTCGACAACCGGGTGCTGCGCGAGGTGCTCCGGACCACGCTCAGCATCACCTCGATGGTGTTCGTGATCCTGCTCGGCGCGAGCGTGTTCAGCCTCGTGTTCCGCGGCTTGGGCGGCGAGAACCTGGTGCACGACGCCCTCGCCTCGATGCCGGGCGGCACCTTCGCGGCCGTGCTGGCCGTGATGGCACTGATCTTCGTGCTCGGGTTCTTCCTCGACACGTTCGAGATCATCTTCATCGTCGTGCCGATCGCGGCCCCGGCACTGATCAAGCTCGGCGTCGACCCGATCTGGCTCGGCGTGATGATCGGCGTGAACCTGCAGACCAGCTTCCTCACGCCGCCGTTCGGGTTCGCGCTGTTCTACCTGCGTGGCGTGGCCGGCAAGCTGTTGCGGACGGCCGAGGTCTACAAGGGCGTGGTGCCGTTCGTTGCACTGCAGGTGGTCGGCATCACGCTGCTCTGGCTGGCGCCCGGGATGGCGACGCGTCTCCCCGACCGGCTCTTTGCGCAGGAAGCGCCAGCCGTGGCGGGAGAGGCGCCGGCGGGCGCATCGGTAGCACCGGCCGGCTCACCAGTCGCGGACGACTTCACCGACCTGCTCGAGGAGCCGACGCCCGGCCGCAACCCGCCTTATCTCGACGATTTCCGCGATCTCGTCGACGAAGGAAAATAGGGGACATTCTCCTATTTTCGCGAATCGAAAATAGGAGAATGTCCCCTGTTTTCCTCAGCGCAGCTTGAACTCGAACGGCAGTCGCCGCGCGTTCAGGTAGGCCTGCTCGCCGACGCGTGTCCACGGCAGGATCTCCTGCCGGAACGCCAGGAAGTCCTCGATGATCCGCCGCACGATGCGGTCCGGCGAGGTGTCGGCCGCGTAGATCTCGTTCAGCACCTCGTTCGATTTCTCCCCGCAGGCCATCAGCACGTCCTCGGGCAGCGGGCGGACGATGACGCCGTGGTCCTTCACGAGCGAGCGCAGCGCGGGCCCCGAGCGGGCGTTGTATTCCGCCAGCATGTCGCGCGTGGCAGCCGCGCAAGCCGTGCGAACGATGGCTTGCAGGTCGGGCGAGAGCGCGGCCCAAGCCCGCTCATTGATCATCAGTTGCAGGTTCGGCCCGGCCTCGTGATATCCGGGCGAGTAGTAGTACTTGCAGACCTGGTAGAAGCCCAGCGCGAGGTCATTGTAGGGGCCGATCCACTCCGCTGCGTCGATCGCTCCCGACTGCAGCGCAGGGAAGATCTCGCCGCCGGGCAGCGTGACCGGCGTGACGCCGAGCTTGGCGAGCACGCGGCCCTGGTGGCCGGGCGCGCGGAACTTGAGGCCCTTCAGGTCGGCGAGCGAGCGTATCTCGCGCCTGAACCAGCCGAGCATCTGCGTGCCGGTGCTGCCTGCGTGGAACGCGCGCATGCCGAACGGTGCGTAGAGCTCGTCCCACAGCTTCTGGCCATTGCCGAATTTCATCCACGCGTCCATCTCGTTCGTGGTGAAGCCGAACGGAAAGGTGGTGAAGAACGGCGCGCCCTCGGACTTGCCCGTGTGGTAGTAGGCGGCGTCGTGGCCGAGCTGCGCCGTGCCGTTCGATACGGCGCCGAAGCACTCGAGCGCCGGCACGAGCTCGCCCGCGGCGTACACCTTGATCGTGAGCCTGCCGCCGCTCATCGCCGTGATGTTGGCGGCGAGGCGTTCGGCCCCGGTGCCGAGCCCAGGCAGGCCTTTCGGCCAGCTCGTCACCATGCGCCA
>JAGVUU010000213.1 GCA_019136105.1 Gammaproteobacteria bacterium | reverse complement strand
TTCGCGCGAGATCCTGTTCTACAAGGATCCGGCCACGGGCAGGATCCTGGACGAGTGGAAGAACCCCTTCACGGGCGAGACGGTCAAGGTGCTCCACATCGCGAACGACCCGGTGAACTTCCGCGCGCCGATCTTCCCGGTGAAGGCGGACGGCAAGCCGTATGAGTCGGACGTCACGGTGATGGGCGACCAGTGGTGGGGCACCACCACGGTGCCGCTGTTCTACCGCAATCCGCTCGCCGGCGATTTCCAGGACTATGTCGGCGGCATGTACCACGCCACCGAGATGTTCAACTTCTTCGGCCGCGTGTCCGACCTGACGGATGCGACGAAGCACTCGGCCGAGGTGAGCGTCGCCTGGGCGCGCCTGTCCGACTGGCTGCCGTGGATGAAGATGCGCGGCCGGGCGGGCCAGCTCTACTTCAACGGCGCCGGCGTGAAGCTCGATGGCTACGCGAACCTGCCCGCCGACTTCCGCGCGGCGATCGAGGCGCACGACCCCATCTACCGCGAGCCGCCGCCGGTCGACGACCAGCGCCCGAACGAGACCAGCTGGACGTACTTCAAGAAGCGGATGGAAGCCGCGCAGAAGAAGTAAGCGCGAGCGCACGCGAGGCCAGGAGCCGCGGCCGGGCGATCGGTCAGCGGCCTCTGGTTTTTTTGCGATGCATCAATGATTTAGCTTGCATCGGCGGGCCGACTGTGGTTAGTCTTGGCCACGAAAGAGTTTCCCGTCACCGGTACGCAGAAGTCCACGCCGATCGACCCCGCGAGATAGGACCCTCCCTCCCCGTCCGGTGACCACTCCGTTGCCAGAGTCTTCCAAGCCGCAGGATCAGTGTCGGCGAAGCGCGAGCTTCCCCGGTCCGAGCCTGCGTGGGTATCCCGTGCCTGAGTGAGTGGTCCTGCCCATGACGACCCTGTACGTCGGCAACCTGCCCTTCAGCGCCACCGAGGACGAAGTCCGCGGCCTGTTCGAGCAACACGGCCAGGTGGACTCGGTGAAGATCGTCAACGACCGTGAGACCGGCCGTCCGCGCGGCTTCTGCTTCGTGGACATGCCGGCCGACGACGCCCAGAAGGCCATCGCCGGCCTGAACGGCACGCCGATGAACGGACCCGGGGACCCCATCGAGCTCCTGGCCGGATTTTTCTTTCACGGACATGAGCTTGTGATAGACTGCGCCGCGATCGTTGCCCGTCCGTGTCTTGCAGGGTGCCGTCCGGCACCTGGTTTGTTAAGCCGAAACGTCTTCGATCAGGTGACAGGGATCGCCCGTGCACTCGCCTTGCGAAGGGCAGGTGTGCTGGGCGTATCGGCTTTGCATTGATCCTGTCTTTGTGTGTGTTGTTACTTTCTTAGGATGTTCGAATGACCAAGATCTACGTGGGCAACCTTCCGTTCTCGGCGACCGAGAGCGAAGTTCGTGACCTCTTCGCCCAGCACGGCACCGTCGACTCCGTCGCCCTGCCGACCGACCGTGAGACCGGCCGGCCGCGCGGCTTCGGCTTCGTCGAGATGCCGCAGGCTGACGCCCAGAAGGCGATGCAGGCTCTCAACGGCTTCAACATGGGTGGCCGTCCGCTGCGCGTCAACGAAGCGCAGGACCGTCCGCGCACCGGTGGCGGCGGTGGCCGTCCGGGCGGCGGCGGCGGTGGTCGCGGCGGCTTCGGCGGTGGTGGCGGCGGCGGCTACGGCGGTGGTGGCGGCGGCGGCTACGGCGGTGGTGGCGGCGGTGGCCAGCGTCGCTGGTAATCGCTTCCGGTAACGCCCGGGCGCCTCGCAGCGCCTGAGCCGATCCAGACGCAGAAGGCCCGGGGCAACCCGGGCCTTCTTCTTTTGCGTCACCAGAGCTTGCGCAGCTGCGCCGCCACGTCGATGCGTGGGCCGGGTTCGGCCACGGCCGTCGCACCGCCTTCGAACTGCGCCGGCCAGACGGCCCGCTCGAAGCGGGCGAGTACCGGTTCCGTGAGGAAGCGGCTGCGCGTGCCGTGCACGTACTTGTCGCCGGTGCGCGACTGCTGGGTGACATAGAACCGCACCGGCGCGACCAGGTGCAGCTCCTGCTTCGCGCGGGTCATCGCCACGTACAGCAGGCGCCGCTCTTCCTCGAGCAGCTCCGGACGGCCCGCGGCGAACTCCGAAGGGAAGCTGCCGTCGGTGACGTTGAGCACGTGCACCGCCTCCCACTCCTGGCCCTTCGCCGAGTGCACGGTGGACAGGATGAGGTAATCCTCGTCGAGCATCGGATCGCCCGCGAGGTCGCCGCTCGCCTGCGGTGGGTCGAGCGTGAGCTCGGTGACGAAGGCCTCGCGCGTCGGGTACTGCACGGCGAGCCGCTCGAGTTGCTCGAGGTCGCCGCGCCGCGCCTGCACCGCCTCGTAGAGCCGATCGAGTTGCGGCTCGTACCACTCCCGCACGCGCGTCACCTGCCCTTCCCAGGCGGCGCGCTCGCTGCCGAGACCGGCCATCAGTGCGGTGAATGCAGGCCAATGCCCGCGCACGGCAGGCGGCACGGGATGTTGCTCGAGCGCGGACCAGCGGAAGCCCGCCGCCTCGAACGCTTCGCAGGCCCGCTGCGTGTTCGCGGGACCCATGCCGGGCAGCAACTGCAGCACGCGAAACGCCGCGATGCGGTTGCGCGGGTTGTCGGCCCAGCGCAATACCGCCAGCAGGTCCTTGACGTGCGCCGCCTCCAGGAACTTGAGGCCGCCGTATTTGACGTAGGGGATGTTCCGCCGCATCAGCTCGAGCTCGAGCACGTCGCTGTGGTCGGCGTTGCGGAACAGCACGGCCTGACGCTTGAGATCGACGCCGCGCTCGCGGCACTCGAGCACGCGCTCGACCACGTAGCCCGCCTGTGCCTGGTCGTCCTGCACCGTCACGTAGCGCGGCTTGACGCCACCGCCGCGCGTGCTGCGCAGGAACTTGCGGTACTGCCGCCCGCCATCCGCCATCAGTGCATTGGCGGCATCGAGCACCGGCTGCGTCGAGCGGTAGTTCTCCTCGAGCACCACCACGTGCGCCGGTGGCGAGAAACGCTCGGGAAACTCGAGGATGTTCTCGACCGTGGCGCCGCGGAACGAGTAGATCGCCTGCGCGTCGTCGCCGACCACCGTCACACCCGCGCCGTTCGGCTTCAGGCGGTGCAGGACTTCGGCCTGCAGCGCATTGGTGTCCTGGTATTCGTCGACCAGCACGTGGTCGAAACGTGCGCCGATCTCGGCAGCGAGCGTGTCGTCCTGCATCATCACGCGCCAGTAGAGCAGCAGGTCGTCGTAGTCGAGCGCCTGCTGCGCGAGCTTCTCCTCGACGTAGGCGCGGTACAGGCCGGTGAGTGCCTCCTCCCAGTCGAGGCACCACGGATAGGCCGTCTCGAGCGTGTGGCGAAGCGGCTGCTGCGTGTTGATGCGGTGGGAGTAGATGCCTAGGCAGGTGTCCTTGCGCGGAAACCGCTGGCCGGTCTGCGAGAGCCCGAGGCGGTGGCGCACCACGTCCATGAGGTCGGCGGCGTCGCCGCGGTCGAGCACGCTGAAC
>JAGVUU010000068.1 GCA_019136105.1 Gammaproteobacteria bacterium | reverse complement strand
GTGTGGACAGGCGTGCAATTCTGACCAGGTTCGGGGTGTAACCGGCGTCCAAAATTGACCACCCCGTACCCTGTCCGGCCGAGAGGCCGAGGCAGGGGTAACTGGGGTGCTGTGCGTGGAGACGATCGGCAAGATCCGCCGCCGGCGGCTGGTGAAGCAGGACTCGATCAGCGGCATTGCCCGGGATCTGGGGCTGTCGCGCAACACGGTGAAGAAGGCGCTGCGGACGGGCGGTGAGCCGTTCGAGTACCGGCGCGAGCGCCAGCCGCGGCCGCAGCTGGGGCCATACCTCGGGCTGCTCGAGCAGTGGCTGGAGGCGGATGCGAAGTTGTCGGTGCGCGAGCGTCGGACGGCGCAGCGGCTGTACGAGATGCTGCGCGTCGAAGGCTACGGCGGGGCCGTCGACAGCGTGCGCCGGCACGTGAAGCGCTTCCAGGCACGCACGCAGCCGGTGGAGGCGTTCATTCCGCAGAGCTTCGCGCCGGGCGAGGCGTACCAGTTCGACTGGAGCCACGAGCACGTCGAGCTCGATGGCGCCAACCAGGTGGTGAAGGTGGCGCACCTGCGGCTGTGCCACAGCCGCGCGTTCCTGGTGGTGGCGTTCCCGCGCGAGACGCAGGAGATGGTGTTCGAAGCGCACGCGCGGGCGTTCGAGCACCTGGGCGGCATCCCGCGGCGCGGCATCTACGACAACATGAAGACCGCGATCGACGCGATCTTCACCGGCAAGGAGCGCCGCTACAACCGCCGGTTCCTGGCGATGTGCAGCCATTACCTGATCGAGCCGACGGCGTGCACTCCGGCCTCGGGGTGGGAGAAGGGTCAGGTCGAGAACCAGGTCGGCACGGTGCGAGGCTGGCTGTTCACGCCGAAGCCGCGGTTCGCTAACTTCGCGGAGTTGAATGCGTGGCTCGCCGAGCGTTGCGTCGAGATCGCACGCGAACGGCGCCACCCCGAGCAGCCCGAGCGCACGATCGCCGACGTCTGGGCCGAGGAGCGCGCCGCGCTGCAGCCTGTGATGGCGCCGTTCGACGGCTTCCACGAGCGCTCGTGCCGCGTCTCCTCGACCGCGCTCGTCTCGTTCGAGCGCAACCGCTACAGCGTCGAGTGCCGCTACGCTGGCTGCACGGTATCGCTGCGAGCGTATGCCGATCGCATCGTCGTCGTGGCCGAGGGTCGCGTGATCGGTGAGCACGCGCGGCGGTTCGATCGTTACCAGACAGTCTACAACCCGTGGCACTACGTGCCGGCCTTGGAGCACAAGCCCGGCGCGTTGCGTAACGGCGCGCCGTTCAAGGACTGGAACCTGCCGGCAGCGATGACGCGGCTGCGCGAGCGGCTCGCCCGCCACAGCGACGGTGACCGGCAGTTCGTCGAGATCCTCTCGATGGTCGCGCTTTACGGGCTGGATGCCGTGAGCGGCGCCTGCGCCACCGCGCTCGAAGAAGCGGTCGTGACCAGCGCGCACGTCGTGAACCTCCTGCACCGCGCGGCCCAGGCACCGCGACCGGCACCGCTGCAAGTACCGGAAGCGCTCGTGCTCACGCACGAGCCGGTGGCCGACTGCGCCCGCTATGACCGGCTGCGCCTGCCGCTGCCGGAGCCGATCCCTCATCACCCGCACACGGAGATCCCATGCAAGCTCAACTGATCGATCGCATGAAGACGCTGCGCCTGCACGGCATGGCGAGCGCGCTGGAGGAGAGCCTCACGGCGTTGAGCCAGAAGAAGCTCGCACCGACGAGCTGGCTCGGCCAGCTGCTCGAGGCCGAGCATGCCGACCGCCAGGCCCGCTCGTTCCAGTACCAGATGCGCCTCGCTCGCTTCCCCGTGCTCAAGGACCTCGACAGCTTCGACTTCCGCGAGTCGCTCGTGAACGAGACTGCGGTCCGTCAGCTCTTCACCGGCCAGTATGTCGAGGGCTCGCGCAACGTCGTCCTCGTCGGCGGCACCGGTACTGGCAAGACCCACCTCGCCATCGCGCTCGCACGCCGTGCGATCCATCAAGGCCACCGTGCGCGGTTCTACAGCGTGGTCGACCTCGTCAACCAGCTCGAGGCCGAGAAGCGCAACGGCCGCGCGGGTCGTCTCGCGCAGCGGCTGGTCAATCTGCAGGTCATCGTGCTCGACGAGCTCGGCTACCTGCCGTTATCGAGTGACGGCGGGGCGTTGCTGTTCCACACGATCAGCAAGCTCTATGAGCGCGTGTCGTTGATCGTCACGACCAACTTGTCGTTCGGGGAATGGAGCAGCGTCTTTGGCGACGCGAAGATGACCACGGCGCTGCTCGATCGACTGACCCATCGCTGCGACATCATCGAGACCGGCAACGAGAGCTACCGGTTCAAGAAGCGCAAATAACCTCTCGACCCCTGGTCAATCTTGGACGCCGGTCGCTGGTCAAAGTTGGACGCCTGTTGACA
>JAGVUU010000043.1 GCA_019136105.1 Gammaproteobacteria bacterium | reverse complement strand
GCCTGCGACGGCCAGCCGGTGCGGGTGCGCAACGGCGCGATGGTGGAGCCGATCTTCACCGTGGATGCGGTCAACCTCGCCACCGGCAACATCGACTTCGACGGCAGCGTGCGCATCCGCAACGACGTGCAGGCCGGCATGACGGTGCGCGCCACCGGCGACATCGAGGTGGGCGGCGTGGTCGAGCCGGCCACCCTGGAGGCGGGCGGCAGCATCGTGGTCAAGGGCGGCGTGCTCGGCGGGCTGGGCGGCAAGACCGCCGGCAAGGACTACAGCACGCACGCGCTCCGCTGCGAGGGCAGCTTCTGCGCCACCTACGCGCAGCAGGCGCGCATCAGCGCGGGCGACTCGATCTTCATCGACGACGTCGCCATGCAGTGCCAGCTCGAGGCGCGCAACCACATCCGCGTCGGCAAACGCCTGCGCGGCCAGATCGTCGGCGGGCATTGCCGTGCCAGCCTGTCCATCCACGCGCGCACGATCGGCGCGAACAGCCGCATCCGCACCGAGCTCGAGATCGGCATGGATACCGGGCTGGAATACGCCATCCAGGAGAAGGCCGAGGCGCGCGACGCGCTGGAGAACCGCCTGCTCGAGATCGGCAAGATGCTCACCTTCGCCGACCGCCACCCCGACCGCGTGACGCCCGAGATGGTGGGACGCGCCGAGCAGACCGCGAACGCGCTGTCGGGCGAGATCGAGATCCTGCGCGGCGAGGAGGAGGACCTGCAGCACCGCCTCGCGCTTACCCGCGAGGCGCGGGTGAATGCGGATCGCGAGATGTTCGAGGGCTGCATCGTGCGCATGGGCGAGCAGCTCTTCAAGCTGTCGCAGGACCGCGGGCCGACCACGGTGCGCCTGGCCACCCAGGGGCTGGGTGTGTTCCCGCTCGAGGACGACAGCCGCTTCGACGAGCCGCAGCGCCCGGCCGCGGCCGGGCCGAACGCGTCGAGACGCTGAGCGCCGCCGCGCACGGCGGCGAGGCCCGCGCAGTTGCGGATTACTTGAGGGCGGCGAGCGCGGCGGCGTAGTCGGGCTCTTCCTTGATCTCGGGCACGAGCTGCGAATACACCACCTTGTCGTTGCCATCCACGACCACGACCGCGCGCGCGGTCACGCCGGCGAGCGGACCGGAGGTGATCGCGACGCCGTAGTCCTGCGCGAACTTCGGGTTGCGGAAGGTCGACAGCGTGTGCACGTTCTGCAGACCCTCGGTCTCGCAGAACCGCTTGGCGGCGAAGGGCAGGTCGGCGGACACGACCAGCACCACGGTGTCGGCCAGGCCGGCGGCCTCGGCGTTGAACTTGCGGGTCGAGGTGGCGCACACCGGGGTGTCCAGGCTGGGGACGATGTTCAGTACCTTGCGCTTGCCCGCGAAGGCCTCGAGGCCCACGTCGGCCAGGTCGGCGCCGGTAAGCTTGAACGCGGGCGCGGCCTCGCCGGCCTGCGGGACACGGCCCGCGATGTCGATCGGGTTGCCGCCAAGGGTGACTTTGCTCATGTCGATCTCCTTCAGGTGAGGGTTGCGCCGGCACGTACGTGCGTCGCCGGCTGCCGGGACCGACAGCCTACACCAAGCCGGCGCCGGCGGGCGTGGCGGAACCTGCCTGGCCCGCGCCGGTCTCGAAGCACACCCGCACTGCATCACCAGGAGCACGCCGATGACCTGCCGCACCCGGACCCTCACGGCCTGCGCAGCCCTTGCAGCGGGGGCTTGCGCGCAGCTGCCGGCGGTCCCCTTCCATGGCGACACCTTGCTGGACGAGACCCGCGCCGCGCTCGACACCCGCCCGCAGCGCATCGAGCTGTCGCCGGCCGCAAGACCGACGCTTCAGCGCGGCGACACCTTCGTGTTCGGCCGCAGCACGGTCACCCGCGTGGCCGCCACCAGCGCGCAGACGCTGACATGGACGCTGCCCGACGGCCGCAGCCTGCACAGCCCGCGCGATTTCTTCGCGCCGGCGCTGTCCGCCGAGCATCCGGGCTACCGCGTGGACAGCACGATCGACGGCGATCCTTCTGCCCTGTGGCCGCTGGCGGCGGGCAAGCGCGTCAGCTTCGGGGAGACCCGGCGCACGACCTGGGCCGAGACCGGCCATGCGAGCGAGGTCCGGCGGCGCTGGGACTGCGAGGTGGTCGATGCGCGCGTGAGCTTCGTGCCGGCCGGGGACTTCGCCACCTGGCACGTGCGCTGCAGCGCCTTTGCGCCCAAGTTCCCGCTGCCGCTGCAGACCATCACCTGGGACTACGCCCCCTCGCTCGGTCACTACGTGCGCCGCACCTGGTTCGCGGACCGACGCCAGCGCGAGGTGATGCTGTCGGCCGCGCTGCCCGCCAGGGCAGCGACACCGGCGCGCATCGAGGCGGTGCTTGCCCGCCTCGCGGCAGAATGATCGCGCTCACGGTGGCCAGGCGGACGCCGTGAGCCCGTCAC
>JAGVUU010000159.1 GCA_019136105.1 Gammaproteobacteria bacterium | reverse complement strand
ACGTGATGGCATCGAACCCGGCGTGGCGCCAACCGCTCGCTGCGTGGAAGGGCCTGTTCCGCGACTGGCTGCAACGCACCGACCACAAGAACGTGACCCTGGCGGTCAACTTCTTCGACATGCGCACCGTGTGGGGCGAGGAAAGCCTGCGCCAGCAGCTGCTGGCCGCGATCCTGCCGGAGACGGTGCGCGCCAAGGTCTTCCTCGCCTACCTCGCCGGCCACGCGCTCGGCAACCAGCCGCCGCTCGGCTTCTTCCGCAATTTCGTCGTGGCACGCTCCGGCGCGCACGAGGGCATGGTGGATCTGAAGAAGCGCGGCCTGCTGCCGATCGTCGATCTCGCGCGAGTCCACTCGCTCTCGGCCGGGCTCGACGTCGTCGCCACGCAGCAGCGCCTGCGCGAGGCGGCGGCACACGGCAGCCTCACGGCGGAGGGCGCCGAACTGCTCGACAACGCCTTCGAACTCGTCTGGACGCTGCGTGCGCGTTCGCAGGCCGGGCAACTGCGCCGCAATGCGCCGGTGGACAATTTCGTCGCGCCGGAAGCCCTGACGCCGATGGAGCGCCGTCACCTGAAGGACGCGTTCGCTGCCATCGCGACGTTGCAGCGCGCACTGAGCGCCGCCCACGGCGACCGCCTGCCGCTGTGAACCTGTCGTCGCTGCTGCCGTGGGACCTGCGCCGTCGCCGTCTCGCGCGATCGGTGGCCGACGGTCCGCTGCGCCGCTTCTACGAAGTGCCGTTTGCGTCGCCGCGCGCCGACTGGCGTTCGCTCGAGTACCTCGCGCTCGACCTCGAGACGACGGGGACCGATCCGCGCGCGGAGGAGATCGTCAGTGCCGGCTGGGTGGTGCTGCGCGGAACGTCGATCGACCTGTCGACCGCGACGCGCCGGCTGGTGCGCACGTCGAAGGCCATGCCCGAACGCAGCGCAGTCATCCACTCCATCACCGACGATGAGGCGCTTGCGGGAGAGTCACTGCTCGCGGTGCTCGAGGACCTGCTGGGCCAGCTGCAGGGGCGCGTCCTGATCGCGCATTACGCTGCGACCGAGTTCGGATTCGTCGACGCAGCGTGCCGCCGGTGCTTCGGGGCTGGGCTGCTGGTCCCCACGGTGGATACGCTCACGCTGGCGCATCGCAGTTGCGTACGGCAGGGGCGCGAGCCGGTCCGCGGCGACCTGCGGCTCGGGGCGCTGCGCGAACGCTACAACCTGCCGGCGTACGCGTCGCACGACGCGCTCGTCGACGCGATCGCTGCCGCTGAACTGTTCCTCGCACAGATGGAGGAGCTCGCCGGCGCGGGGCCGGTGCCGCTCAGGGCGTTCCTGGCGCCGCAATGACGTGTGCCGCCGGCCGGTTCAGTCGGGCAGCACGCGCCCCGGGTTCAGGATGTGCTTCGGATCGAGCGCCGCCTTGAGCCGGCGCATCAAGTCGAGCTCCGCAGGCCCGCGCGACAACGACAGCCACGGTTGCTTCTCGAGGCCGATCCCGTGCTCTGCCGATACGGAGCCCTCGCGTGCGGCCAGCGGCTCGTACACGCAGCGTTCGATGCCGTGGCGCGCCTCGCGGCTCGGCGGACCGGCCGCGATGATGTGCAGGTTGCCGTCGCCGAGGTGCCCGAACACGAAGCGGCGGTAGGCGGGCCACTCCTGTTCGAGCCGCGCGAGCACCTCGCGCACGTAGTCTTCCATTTCGGTGACCGGCAGGCTGATGTCGAACGTCACCGGCATGCCCAGCCGGAAGAAAGATTCGACGTCGTCGCGCAGCGCCCACAACGACTCGCGCTGCGCCTCGGACGACGCAATCACCGCGTCAGCGACGAGGCCGGCTTCGATCGCCTCACCGAGCGCTTCCTCGAAGCGCGCCTGGTCGCGTCCGGCGTCGCCACCAGAAGCCTCGAGCAGCACGTAGTACGGGTGGTCCTGGCCGAGCGGCGGCGTGCCCCTGGCGGGCGGCGTCGTGACCAGGCGGTAGAACTCGTTCCACATCACCTCGAACGCCGACAGCGAGCCGCCGAGCGCGGCGTCCATGTGCTTGAGCAGTTGCGTCACGTCGCCGAACTCGCCGCACGCGACCATCGCGGTCTGCACGCTGCGCGGTGCTTCGCGCAGGCGCAGCACGAGGCGCGTCACGATGCCGAGCGTGCCCTCGGTTCCGATGAAGAGCTGCTTCAGGTCGTACGCGGCGTTGTTCTTGATCATCCGGTTCATGGATGAAATGACGGTGCCGTCCGCCAGCACCGCCTCGAGCCCGAGCACCGAGTCGCGCGTCATTCCGTAGCGGATCACGCCGTTGCCGCCGGCGTTGGTCGCCACAGTGGCACCGATGTGTGCCGAGCCGCGCGCGCCGAAGTCGACCGGATAGAGCAGGCCATGTTGCTCGGCTTCCTGCTGGACGACCTGCAGTGGCACGCCGGCTTCGAGCGTGATCGTGCGGTTCACGGGATCGACCGACTCGACCCGGTGCATGCGTTCGAGCGACAGCCCGATCTCGTGCGGGCCCGCGACGCAGCCCCGGACGAGGCCGGTGAGTCCGCCCATCGGGACGACCGGCTGGCCGGCCGCGTGGCACACCGCCAGCACTTTCGAGACCTGCCCCGTATTCGCGGGCCGCACGATCGCCAGCGCCTGGCAGGGGCTGTGGTCCGCCCAGCTCACCGAGCGGCGGCGGACGTCGTCGCCGGTGAGCACGTTCTCGGTGCCCACGATGTCTTGCAGTGTTCGCAGCAGGTCCATCTCGTGCTCCACGTCTGTCTTGCGTCTGTCAGCCGCCGTTCTTCTCGAGGTCGGCAATGAAGCGATTGGCCTCGGCGATCGCGCGGTTCAGCTCGGCGACGAGCTGGTTGACCTGCGCGTCGACGCGCGTGACCTCGCCCTTGAGACCCGCGACGGCGCGGGCGTTGAGGTTGTGCTTGAGGAACAGCACCTGGTCGCGCAGCGGTTGCAGCGCGGGCTCGAGCTTGCTCTCGGCTCGCTTCATCGCGCCGAGCATCTCTCGGTAGCGCGCCCGGGTCTGGCGCAGTTGCTGCTCGCTCTGCGTGCGCAGGCCGGCACTCGAGTACTGCGCCAGCTCGGCCTGCCACTCGTCGAACAGCGCCTCGGCGACGCTCTCCACGTCGGCGATGCGCGAACGCACCGCGCGGGCGGCCTCTTCGCTGTCCTCGAGCTGGGCCGCGAGCCGCTCGTACCGCGTCTCGAGGTCACCGCCCTGATAGCTCACGACCTTGCCGAACTCAGTGAGCGCGTCGGTGATCTCTTCCTTGGCCTCCAGCTGGGAATCCCGCGCCGACACGACCGGCGAGCAGCGTGGCCGTGGCCAGGAACGCGAGGGTCAGCGTGCGGTGCATCGGCGAATCTCCCGGATGGACTGCGCGGGGCCGGTCGTCACTGCCAGGTCGCGAGATCGAGCGCGAGGCTCGCCACCACCGACTCGAACGCCTGCACAAGCGTCTCGACATGGGCGGCCGTCGTCGCGGGCGACACCAGCATCATGTTGTGGAAAGGCGCGATGAGGCAACCGCGGTTCAGCAGCGCCAGGTGGATGGCCTGCTCGAGCGCTGGCGCGTGCGCCGCCTCGGCCTGCGTGCCGTTGCGCAGCGGGCCCGGTGCGCAGATGAATTCGACTCTTGCCCCGACCCGCACCACGTGCCACGGCACGCCGTAGGTCGTCAGTACCAGCTGCAACCCGGCGGCGAGGCGGGCAGCGAGCGCCTCCATGTGCGCAAAGGCTTCCGCCGTCATCACGTGCTCGAGCGTCGCGCGCATCGCCGCGAGCGACAGGGCGTTCGCCGAGAGCGTGGTACCCATGCCGGAGTGGCCGGGCGGCGTCTGCTCGCGCACTCCGTTCAGGCGCGCCGCGACCTCGTCGGTGAATCCCCAGACGCTCGCCGGCACGCCACCCGCCACAGGCTTGCCGAGCACGAACAGGTCCGGCTCGAGGCCGAAGGCGCGCGTGTAGCCGCCGGGACCGGTGGAGATCGTGTGCGTCTCGTCGATGAGCAGCAGCGTGCCTGCTGCCCGCGTGAGGCGCCGCAGCTCCGCGTGGAAGCCGGGCTCGGGCAACACCATGCACGAGTTGGTCATCACCGGTTCGGCGATCACGCAGGCCACGTCGCCGTGCGCCAGCACCGCTTCGAGCGCCGGCAGGTCGTTGAACTCGACCACGCGCGAGAGCTGGGTGAGGTCCGCCGCCTGGCCGAGCAGGCCGGGGCGGTTGACAGCGCGGCCATCCACCAGCCGCACGAACGTCTCGTCCACCGTGCCGTGGTAGCAACCGTTGAACACCAGGATCTTCGGCCGTCCGGTGACGGCGCGCGCGACGCGCAGCGCAAAGCGGTTCGCGTCGGTCGCCGTCGTCGCGACCTGCCAGTGGGGAAGCCCGAACCGCTCGGCGAGCAACCGCCCGACCTCGATCGCGTCCTCGGTGGGCAGCATGTAGGTGAGGCCCTTGCCGGCCTGCCGCTCGATCGCCTCGACGACCGGTGGGGGCGAGTGGCCGAACATCGAACCCGTGTCACCGAGGCAGAAGTCGGTGTATTCGTTGCCATCGACGTCGCGCAGCACGGCGCCACGGGCCGATTCCACCAGGAACGGGTAGGGCATGGACCAGTCCCGCATCCAGTGCATGGGCACGCCCTGGTAGAAGCCCGCGATGCCGCTGCCGGCAAGAGCGAGCGAGCGCGGGTGCAGCGAGATGTAACTCTCACGCTCCGCCTCGAATATGGCCGCGATGCGCTGCAGGGGAATGGCGCCGAGGGTGTCCGCGTTCACGTGAACTGGTCCGTAGGGTCCGAAATGACAGGCATTGTAGGGCGCAGGACAACCGGCGGCGAACCGCCACGGAAGGGCGGCTCGCCGTGCGCCACGTGGATCGGTGGCGCGCGTCAGGGTGCGGCGGACAGCGAGCCGAGCGCCCGGTCGACCGCCCTGGCATCGCGCGCCGGATCGGTGAACCAGTCGGCCATCGGGATGTCCTCGAAGCCGCCCTGGCTCATCATGCCGCCCGACTTGAATCTCACCAGCAACTCGATGCCGCCGTAGCCGAGGAAGACCTCCTGGATCGACGGATCCACGGCGCGCAACTCGAGCGAGGCCGCCGGCACCGTACCGCCGAAGGCACGTGACTTGTCGAACAGCGCGCCGCCCTTGGAGAGATCCACGGTCTCGCCGTCCCACTTCGCCTTGCCCGACTCGATGCGCGCCTCGCGCACCGCGATGCCCGGCACGAACACCAGGTCCACCGGGGACTCGCTCCCGAGCTGCGCGAACGCTTCGCGCAGTGCGGCCATGCGCTTCTCGGCCAGCAACTCGCCGGTCATCGGATCGTAAAAGCCGCCGGACGCCGCGTAGATCGGGTCCCACACCGCGGCGTACGCGGCCGGCGGTACGACCTCGAATCCCGCCCTGGCGAGGCCAGCCTCCAGCGCAGCGGCGTACCGCTCGCGCACGTTCGCTCGATTCGGCAACGCCTCCGGCAGTTCGATCGCGGCCACGGTGACGCGGCGGTACGTGGCGAGGAACGCCGCGCGGTCGACGTCCGCCGGCTTTTCCGGACGCTTGCCCTTGGCTGCCGGCTTGATCTGCTTCCACGCTTCCTTGTTCGCGTTCTGCGCGGCGTCCTGCTGCGCCTTGTCGAGCAGCAGAGGATCGAGCGCCAGCGCGATGGCCCGTTGCTCCCGCGCCGGATCGGTGAGGATCGAATCGGGACTGACCGGCACGTAGCCGATGTGCTCCGGCAGCCCGAACACCGAGGCGCCGCTCGATTCCTCGTAGTACTCGAGCAGCTGCAGGGCGCCGTAGCGGTCGTACAGGACCGCGCCCGTCGGCGTCAGCAGGCCGACGTGCAGCGAGAGCGCCTGGAGCGCGCCCGTCACGGCCGGCGAGCGAAACGCCCTTCCGCCGAAAGACTCCGCGCCGATCGTCGACTCCTGCACACCGTCCCACGCCACCCAGGGGCCTTGTGCGGGTGCGCGCCGCGGCTCGATGCGCGAGTAGAGCCAAGCATCCGCCGGGTGCAGGCGGCGGAACTCGCTGTCGACGTGCTCGTCGAACGCCTTGGCGCGCTGTTCATCCACGTCGCCGGTGCGAGGGTCGTAGTAGCCACCGAGCGCGGCGCGCACCTTCTCCTGCAGGGCGCGCATTTCCGACGCCGGGATCACCGCGATGCCGGCGGCGGCGAGCCGGGCTTCGAGCGCCTGTTCGATGCGTGCCTCCACCTGTGCCCGGTCAGGCACGTCGGTCGGCGTCTTCAAGGGCATGACGGCCACAGTCTTCAGCTGCTCGCGCAGCGCCTGAGGGGGGGGGCGACTCGGCTGGCCACGCCGTGGTGCAGGCGAGCAGCGCCGCAACCAGCGTTACGTAGCACAGGTATCTGTCGGTGATCATGGCGTTCTCCGCGCGCGGTACTTTCAAGGCGGCGCCGCGCTGAGTTCCTGCAGGTAGAGGCGCACGATGCCGGCGTCCACCGCCTGGGGATCGAGCGCGATGTACTTCTCGAACGCTTCCCGGGCCAGCGCGTCCTCGCCGCGCTCGCGGTGCAGCAGCCCCTTGTTCCGCAACGCCTCCGGCGGTGTCCCGGGCAGCGCCGCGGCCTGGGCGTAGGCGGCAATGGCGTAATCGATGGCACCGCTCTCCTTCGGCTGCGCACGCCAGGTTTCGCCGGCCACGAAATGCGCCCGCGCGTCGTCCGGGTGACGGTCGAGGTAGCGGTGGATGCCGAGCCTGGCGAGAGCTGGTTGCTCCGCTTCGATCAACAGCAGCGCCTGTTCGATCGGCAAGTCGCCGATCGCGACGAAATAGCGCTCCGCATGGGTCGCTCCGGCTGGACCCCCGGCCTGTGCAGCCGCGAGCTCGCGGAAGCTCGCAATGCGCTCCTCGAGCCTCGGGTGCGTGGCAAAGTAAGGGCGTACCCCCTGCGTTTCGTCGGGAGTGCGCGCGAGCAGCAGCTCGAACACCACCGGCGCCTGGGTGGTGTCGTAGCCGGCGGCCATCAGGCGCTCGAAACCCACGCGGTCGGCCTCACGCTCGTTGTCGCGCGAGTAACCGCTCACCGCGCTGATCGTCCACAGCTGCCCTGCGCTCGCGGTGAGGTCGGCCAGGGCGGCTCCCGCCTGGCTGCCGCCGTAATACGCACCGACTGCCCCGATCAGCACCGCCAGGGCCGTTGCCCAGCCCTGCCGGGTGCGCTGGGCACGCATTTCCTGCAGCGCGTGCTGCTCGACGAGGTGGGTCATCTCGTGGCCCAGCACGCAGGCGAGCTGGGCCTCGTTGTCCAGCATGTCGAGCATGGCGGTGGTGACGTAGCTCGCGCCGTTCGGCAGCACGAAGGCGTTCGGCCACGGGCCCTTGACCACCCGTACCCGGATGGGGCCGGGATCGTCCGGGCGGTGCAAGGCGTCCGCCACGCCCTGCAGGTAGGCGTCGAGTTCGGGCTGCCCGTACAGCAGGCCACTGGTGCCGAGGCGCTTCTCGATGTCGTCCGCGTCCTTGCGCAGCTGCACGGCATCCTTGCGCGCGTCGACGTCCGCTGGACCCGGTCCGTCGGGCGGGCTGGCCCCTTGCGCCAGCACCCCTGCCGGTCCGAGCAGCAGGAGGGCCAGTAGTCGCTGGCAGACGGTCGGCATGTCCGGAGCCTCGAAACCAGCCTACGCCCCCCGGGGAGCGTGGTCAGCCACGTAGTTTCCGGCAGTAGGAGGCCCGCGACCTGGCCGCTGTTGACGCTCCCCAGTGACGCATGGATACTGCAATGCGATATGACCGCAAGCCTCCGACACACGCCCAATCGCTGGTGGTGGCGCCACTCCTGAAGGAGTGGGCCCGGACGCGCGCGTCTCGTACGCAGGAATCTTGGGACCCATCTCCGCGAGCCACCGGGGATGGGTTTTTTGTTGTGCGTCCCCGGATCCTCGCGACAGAGGAACCGTAAGTGACGACCAGTCTGTTCGACATCTCGGCCGACCTCGACACCCCGGTGTCGGCTTACCTCAAGCTGAGGCCGTTCCGGCCGCGCTTCCTGCTCGAGAGCGTGGAGGGCGGCGAGCGCCTCGCGCGCTACTCGTTCATCGGTTTCGGCGACAGCCTCGAGTACCGGCTCGACGCGTCGGGCCTGCGGCTCGGTGCCGAGCGCATGCCGCGGCCGGCGAACCAGGCCGACCTGCTCGCATCGCTGCGGCGCGCGCTGGCCGAAGCCCCGCGTCCTGAGGCCGGTGACGCCGGCTTTCCGTTGCACGGCGGGCTCGTGGGCGTGTCGAGCTACGACCTGGTGCGCTACTTCGAGAAGCTGCCGTCGCACGCCCGCCAGGACGACGACAGCCCCGAGGCGCACTACATCGCGCCGCGCTCGCTGCTCGTGTTCGACCACCTGACGCGCCGTGCCGCGCTGCTGCACGCCGGTCCGGAGCACGAACGGCAGGGACTGCGTCGCGAGATCATCCGCGCACTGCGTGGCGGACTGCCCGGCCCGGCGTGGGCCGCGAGTTTCGACGCACCGCAGGCGAGCCTGTCCGAGGAGGAGTTCCTGCAGCGCGTGGCCCGCACCCAGGAGTACATCGCGGCCGGCGATGTCTACCAGCTGGTGCTGTCGGTGCGCTTCAGGGGCCGCTGCGACCTCGATCCGTTCGAGACGTATCGGGCGTTGCGACTGCTGAACCCGTCACCCTACATGTATTACTGCGATCTCGGTGACCGCGTGGTGGTGGGCTCCTCGCCCGAGGCACTCGTGAAGCTGAACGGCGCACGCGCAACGATGCGGCCCATCGCCGGCACCCGCCCGCGCGGCGGCGATGCGGCGGAAGACGCGGCGCTCGAAGCCGAGCTGCTCGCCGATCCGAAGGAGAACTCCGAGCACGTCATGCTCGTGGACCTCGCGCGCAACGACTTGGGTCGCGTCGCGACCGCAGGCTCGGTGAACGTGCACCCGTACCGGTCGATCGAGCGCTACAGCCACGTGATGCACATCGTGAGCGGCGTGAACGGTGCGCTGGCGCCGGGCCGCGACGCGTTCGACCTGTTCGCGGCGGCGTTCCCCGCCGGCACGCTGGTCGGTGCCCCGAAGGTGCGGGCGATGGAGATCATCGACGAGCTCGAGCCGGTGCGCCGCGGCTTCTATGGCGGCACGGTGGGGTACTTCGGCCACGGCGGCGACATGGACCAGGCGATCACGATCCGCACCATGGTGTTCCACGGCGATACCTACACGTTCCAGGCCGGTGCCGGCATCGTCGCCGACAGCGTCCCGATCAGCGAGTACCGCGAAGTGCTCGCCAAGAGCGCAGTGCTGCGGCGCGCGCTCGAGCTGGCGCGGGAGGGGCTGTGATGAGCGCACCCCGCCTGCTGCTCGTGGACAACTACGACAGCTTCACCTACAACCTGGTGCAGGCGTTCCTGGTGCTCGGTGCCGACGTGCTGGTGCATCGCAACGACCAGGTCACGGTCGCGGAGGCGCAGTCCCTCGCGCCAACGCACCTTTGCATCTCGCCGGGGCCGGGTACGCCGCGCGATGCGGGCGTGTCCATGCAGATGATCGAGGCGTTTGCGGGACGGCTGCCGGTGCTCGGCGTTTGCCTTGGCCACCAGTCGATCGTCGAGGTGTTCGGCGGCGAGGTGGTGCGTGCCGGCCGGCTGATGCACGGCAAGGTCTCGCCGGTGCATCACGATGGCCGCGGCATTCTTGAGGGCATGCCCCAGCCATTCGAGGCCGGCCGCTATCACTCGCTGATCGCGCGCCCGGAATCGCTGCCGCCCGTGCTCGAGGTGACCGCCCGCACGCCCGAGGGCGAAATCATGGGCGTGCGCCACAAGGAACTGATGGTGGAGGGCGTGCAATTCCACCCGGAGAGCGTGCTGACGCCGGACGGCCCGGTGCTGCTCGGCAACTTCCTGAAGCAGCGCGGCGGACGCCGCGCGACCTGAGGCCGCCATGATCGAACTGCGTGAGATCCTCGAACGGCTGCTGCAGCGTCGCGACCTGCAGCAGGCCGAGGCCGGCGAGCTGCTGGTCGCGCTGACCGATCCTGCCGTGGCTCCCGCCATGTCCGGTGCGTTGCTCGCTGCGTTGCGCTCCAAGGGCGTCACGCCCGACGAGGTTCGTGGTTTCGCCGGTGCCATGCGGTCGCTCGCGCGCAAGCCGCAGCTGCCGCCCGGGGCCCCGGCGATCGACATCGTCGGCACCGGCGGCGACGCATCGGGCAGTTTCAACCTGTCGAGTGCCGCCGCGCTGCTGGTGGCCGCAATGGGGTTGCGGGTCATCAAGCACGGCAACCGCTCGGTCTCGAGCCGCTCGGGCAGCGCCGACCTGCTCGAGGCGCTCGGGCTTCCCATGCCGCTCGACGGGAAGGCCGCGGGGGATTGCCTTGCCGCGACAGGATTCACGTTCCTGTTCGCTCCGCACTATCACCCGGCGATGAAGGAAGTGGCGCCCGTGCGTCGCGCGCTGGGTGTGCGTACCGTGTTCAACCTGCTCGGTCCGCTCACCAACCCGGCCGAGCCGCCGTTTGGGCTCATTGGCGCCTACAGCACTGAGGCGGCCAGGCTGATGGCCGACACGCTGGCCGGCATGCCGATCCAGCGGGTGTTCGTCATCCACGGCGATCCCGGCTGGGACGAGGCCACTCCGGTCGGGCCCTTCGAGCTCTATGACGTGCAGCCGGGCAAGGTGACGCGCGAGGTGCGCGATCCGCTCGATCTCGGCATCCAGCGCTGCACGGCCGCCGACCTCGCCGGGGGCGATGCCGAGCACAACGCGGCGTGCCTGCGCGCCGTCTTCGAAGGCCGCGATACTGGTCCGCACTGCGATGCCATCGTGCTGAATGCCGCGCTCGCGCTCGAGGTCGCCGGTGCAGTGCCGTCCGCGGGCGTGGGCGTGATCGCGGCGCTGGAGGCGATACGGCGCCGCGATGGGCTACGGCTGCTGGAGCGGCTCGCGGCCTTCGGCCACGATGCGAGGGGATAGGGGATGGGCCTCCTCACCGACATGCTCCACTCCGGCCTGCGGCGCGTCGCCGAGGCCCGCGAGCGCGTGCCGGAAGCAGCCTTGCGCGCGGCTGTGCTGGCGACGCCGGCGCCGCCGCCGCTGCATCTCGACCCGCACGGCTTCGACGTGATCGCCGAGCTGAAGCTGCGCTCGCCGTCGCTCGGCGACCTGTCGGCCGCGACGGTCGATCCGGTCGGGCGCCTCGAGGCCTACGCTGAGGGCGGTGCCGCGGTGTGCTCGATCCTCACCGAGCCCACGCGTTTCGACGGCGATCTCGAGCACCTGCGCGCGGCGGCCGAGACCCTCCAGCCGTTCGGCGTGCCGGCGATGCGCAAGGATTTCCTGGTCGATCCGTACCAGGTGATCGAGGCGCGTGCCTGCGGTGCATCCGGTGTGCTGCTGATCGTGCGCATGGTGCCTCGCGAGCAGCTCGTCGCCATGCTCGACTGCGCCGCGGAGCTCGGGCTATTCGTGCTGCTCGAGGCGTTCGATGCGGACGACCTCGCGGTCGCCGAGTCCCTCGCGCGCGAACGGGAGGGCCGCGACGAGCAGGTGCTCATGGGCCTCAACTGCCGCGACCTCGAGACACTGGAGATCGATTCGCGGCGGCTCGCGGAACTGCGTGGATGCCTGCCGTTCCAATGGCCTGCGGTGGCGGAGAGCGGCGTGCTCACCCCGGACGACGCCGCGCGTGTCGCGCGCCTCGGCTACCGGATGGCGCTCGTGGGCACGAGCCTGATGCGGCGTCCCGATCCGGCGCGCGCCGTGCAGGAACTGGTCGAGGCGGGCCGCAAGGCCCTGCGGTCACGCGCGTGACGCCGCTCTGGGTCAAGATCTGCGGACTGCGCACGGCGGCTGCGATCGAGGTTGCGGCGGCCGAGGGCGCGAGCGCCGTCGGGTTCGTGTTCCACGACGCTTCACCGCGCAACCTGGCGCTGACGGCTGCGCGCGAGTTGCAGCGTGCCGTACCGGCGGGCGTCGAGCGCGTCGCCGTGTTCCTGCATCCGACGCAGGCTCTGGTGGATGCCGTGCTGGCTGCGATCGAGCCGGACTGGCTGCAGACCGACGCGGGTGACCTGCCCGGGCTGCGTCTCCCGGAAGGACAGCGCGTGCTGGCGGTGCTGCGCGACGGCGCAGTCGATGCGGCGACGTTGCCTGGCCGGATCCTGTTCGAAAGCGCGCGCAGTGGCGCCGGCGAGCGGGCCGACTGGGCTGCGGCCCGGGCGCTCGCGCACGCCACGCAGCTCGTGCTCGCCGGTGGCCTGCATCCAGCAAACGTCGCCGAGGCGGTGCGCGCGGTGCGGCCGTTCGGCGTGGACGTGAGTTCCGGCGTCGAGCGTGAGCGCGGCGTGAAGGACTCGGCACTGATTCGTGAGTTCATCCGGGCCGCCCGCGAGGCGGAGCGCGCCCCGTCAGTCGAGGAGAGCCGATGAGAATCGAGGGCCTGAAGATCGACCGTGAGGCGCTGCTCGCGCAGGCATTGCGCGGCGCGTTTCCCGATGCGCGTGGCCGCTACGGTCCGTTCGGCGGGCGCTACGTGCCCGAGACGCTCGTGCCGGCGCTCGACAGGCTCGAGGCGGGCATGCGCGCGCACCTGCACGAGCCCGGCTTCCGCGCCGAGTTCGAATCGGAATTGCGTACCTGGGTCGGGCGGCCGACGCCGCTCACGCTGGCGCGCGAACTGTCGCGCCGCTGGGGCGCCGAAGTGTGGCTCAAGCGCGAGGACCTCGCGCACACGGGCGCGCACAAGATCAACAACTCGATCGGCCAGGCGCTGCTCGCAAAGCGGCTCGGCGCGAAGCGCATCGTCGCAGAGACGGGCGCGGGCCAGCACGGCGTAGCCACCGCGGCCGCGTGCGCGCGCCTCGGCATGCCGTGCGTCGTGTACATGGGCTCGGTGGACATGGAACGGCAGGCGCCCAACGTCGGCCGCATGAAGCTGCTCGGCGCGGAGGTGGTACCGGTCACGAGTGGCGACCAGACGCTGCGTGCTGCCATCGACGAAGCGCTGCGCGACTGGGTGTCGGACCCGGACGGCACCTATTACCTGATCGGCTCGGCGATCGGGCCACATCCCTATCCGTACCTCGTGCGCGAATTCCAGTCGGTGATCGGCCTCGAAGCGCGCGCGCAGATGCTCGGCCAGGCAGGTGCCTTGCCGGATGTCGCGGTGGCGTGCGTCGGCGGCGGGTCGAACGCCATCGGCCTGTTCCACCCGTTCGTGAAGGACCTGGGCGTGAAGCTGCTCGGGCTCGAGGCGGGCGGCACGGGCGCCGGCCTCGGCGAGAACGCGGCGTCGATTGCTTACGGCACGCCCGGCGTGCTGCAGGGCTGCTACTCGCTGCTGCTGCAGGATCCGCACGGCCAGATCCAGGAGACGCACTCGGTGTCGGCCGGCCTCGACTACCCGGGCGTGGGCCCCGAGCACGCGTTGCTCGCCAGCATCGGCCGCGTGACGTACGAGGGCGCCGGGGACGACGAATCGCTCGAGGCCCTGGCCGAGTGCTGCCAGGCCGAGGGCATCCTGCCCGCGATCGAGAGCGCGCACGCGTTTGCGGGCGCGAAGCGGTTCGCGCGCGCGAACCCCGGCAGCCGCATCCTGATCGGGCTCTCGGGCCGCGGCGACAAGGACATGCCGACGCTGCAGCGCACGCTGCTGAAGGGGAGGCTGTGATGGCCACGCCGCGCGACACGATCAGCCACGCGATCCGCCAGGCCGCGGCGCAGGGCCGCCCGGCGGTGGTCGGTTTCATGACGGCGGGATTCCCGGACAAGGCCGGGTTCCGCGCCAGTCTCGCGTCGATCGCCTCGGCGGCCGACGTCGTGGAGATCGGCATCCCGTTCACCGATCCGATGGCGGACGGCATGACCATCCAGCGCGCGAGCCGCGCATCGCTGGAGGGCGGTTTCACGCTGCCGTGGCTGCTCGCGGAACTCGAAGCGATGCAGCCGCGCCCGCAGGCGCCGCTGCTGCTCATGAGCTATCTCAATCCGCTGCTCGCTTACGGCCTCGACAGGCTGCCAGCCGCTGTCGCAAAGGCAGGCGTCGCGGGCTTCATCATCCCCGACCTGCCGTACGAAGAGAGTGCCGAGGTGCGCACTGCGCTCGACAGCCATGGCCTGGCGCTCGTGCAGATGGTGACGCCAGTGACGCCTCCGGAGCGCCTGAAGATGCTGTGCGAGGCAAGCCAGGGGTTCGTTTACGCCGTGACGATGACCGGCACCACGGGCAGGAACGTCGCCGTGCCGGAGGACGTCCTCGCCTACATGGATCGCGTACGTGCCGTGTCGCCAGTGCCGGTCTGCGCGGGCTTCGGCATCCGCAGCGCCGAGCAGGTGGGGCGCATGCAGGGGCACGTGGACGGTGTGGTCGTCGGGTCGGCGCTCGTCGAAGTGCTCGAGCGCCGCGAGGATCCGGCCGCGTTCATCAAGTCGCTGCGGTGACCTTCTCCGTCTGCATCTTCTGCGGCTCGTCGTGCGGCGACGACCCGCGCTACACGGAAGCCGCGCGCGAGACCGGTGCGGAGATCGCGCGCCGCGGGTGGACGCTGGTGTACGGCGGCGCGCGAGTGGGGCTGATGGGCGTCGTCGCGAACGCCGCCCTGGACGCCGGCGGGCGCGTCGTCGGTGTCGTGCCGCGGTTCCTGTACGAACGCGAGGTGGGGCATGACGGCGTCACCTCGCTCGAGATCGTGGGCTCGCTCACCGAGCGCAAGCTGCGCATGGGCGAGCTGTCGGACGCGTTCCTTTCGCTGCCGGGCGGCATCGGCACGCTCGACGAGATGTTCGAGGCGTGGAGCTGGTCGCAGGTGGGGTTGCAGAGCAAGCCAAGCGGGCTGCTCAATGTCGCGGGCTACTACGACGCACTCGTGTCATTCATCGAGCGCGCCACGGCCGCCGGATTCGTGAAGCCGCAGCACCGGCAGTGGCTCTCGGTGTCGAACGACGTCGGGGAGTTGCTGGACCGGGTCAGGCGGCGGCCATCGCCGCCTTGAGGTGCTGGATCACCAGCGTGCGCATGTTCTGCAGCGCGTTCTTTTCCCAGGTGAAGCACGGCGGCTCGCGGCGCAGCAGCGACCAACGCTTCGACTTCAGTACCATCCCGAGGTATTCGAGACTGCGCTCGATGGCTTCCATGTAGGGGTTGCGGCCGCCGAACAGCACTTCGTAGTAGCGGTAGGCACCGCCGAACTCGCCGTCGAGCCGCGTGCGCATGGTGTCTTCCGCGAACTCCGGGGTGTGGCGCAGCACATCGAGTCCCGAGCCGTAGGTGACCTTCAGCCCCGCATCGCCGTGGGAGACCGCGATGCCACCCAGCACGAACTCGGGGTACAGCCGGTCACGGCACTTCTCGAGGTAGCAGCGGTCGGCCATCTGCGCCGTCATGTCGGCGGTGCCGAGCAGGTGACCGACCTTGCGGTCGCGCGGGTCATCGAGGCGGATCTGGTCGAACTTCAGCTCGTAGCCCGTGAAGTGCACGATCTGGGTGGCGACCGGCACCCACTCGGCCATGCCGATGGTCGGCAGGTAACGCGCGAGGAACTGGGCGCTGCGCCCGACGTGCGTGCGCGTGAACTC
>JAGVUU010000129.1 GCA_019136105.1 Gammaproteobacteria bacterium | reverse complement strand
CGGTGCCCGGGGCGGTCAGCCGCGGGGGTGGTGCTGCGAGTGCAGGTCCTTGAGGCGCTCGCGGGCGACGTGCGTGTAGATCTGCGTCGTCGAGAGGTCGCTGTGGCCGAGCAGCATCTGCACCACGCGCAGGTCGGCGCCGTGGTTCAGCAAGTGCGTGGCGAAGGCGTGCCGCAGCGTGTGCGGCGACAGCTCCTTCTGGATGCCGGCCTTGCGCGCGTAGCGCTTGATGATGTGCCAGAACGCCTGGCGCGTCATGCGGTCGCCGCGCCGCGTCGGGAACAGGTAATCGGTCTGCCGCTCGAGCAGGATCTCGACGCGCGGGCCCTGCAGGAACTGCTGCACCCACTGCACCGCCTCCTCGCCGAGCGGGATCAGCCGCTCGCGATCGCCCTTGCCGACGATGCGGATGACGCCCTGGTTGAGGTTCACGGCCGCAAGCTTCAGGTTGACGAGCTCCGAGACGCGCAGCCCGGTGGCGTACAGCACCTCGAGCATCGTGCGGTCACGGTGCCCGAGAGGATCGCTCACGGCGGGAGCGGCCAACAGGGCCTCGACTTCCTCCTCCGTGAGCGATCGCGGCAGCGAGCGCCCCACCTTGGGCATGGCGATCTGTGCGGTCGGGTCTTCGCGCAGCGCACCCTCCCGCACGAGGTACCGGTAGAAGCGCCGAAAACTGGAGAGTTGCCGTGCCGTCGAGCGCGGACGCGCGCCGGCCTCGATGCGCGAGGCCATGAACGACAGCAGGTCGCCCCGCTTGGCGGCCGTGAGGTCGCCGTCGTGGTCATCGAGCCAGCGCTCGAGCGCCGTGAGGTCGGCACGATAGGCCGCGAGGGTGTTCGGCGACAGGCCACGCTCCATCCACACCGCGTCGAGGAAGCGGTCGATCGGGCCGGGGCCCTGGGCTCCGTTGCTCCCACGCTGGGTCCGGGCTGCGACGCTGCTTTTCACGGCTGTGCTCATCTGGGGTCGGGTCTCCTGATGGCGGCGAGTATGCGAGCCCCGAAAAAGGCGGCGGCGTGACACCCCTCACAGAAACCGGCCAGCCGTTAACATAACCAGAACCAGTTCACAGAATGTCCCCGGCACGGCAGACTGCGCGCCCCTGACCGAGGTTCCCAACATGCGGCGCACGCTCGGACGCGTGCTCACCATCGCTTACGGCACCTGCGCGCTCGCCGCCTTCAGCCTGCTGTTCGTGTTCGCCACGCTGCTCGCGCTGGTCGTGCCGCAGCTCGAGTGGCGCCGCCGGCTCACGCACTGGCTGGCGGGTCTCGCCCTGCCCCTGCTCGGCATCCGCCTCACCGTTGACGGGCGCGAGCGCCTGCCGGAGGGCTCCTGCGTCGTGGTCGCGAACCACTCGAGCTACCTCGACGGCATAGTCATGAAGGCCGCGCTGCCACCGCGGTTCTCGTTCGTGATCAAGCGCGAGGCGGCCTCGATGCCGGTGGCCGGCTTCCTGCTGAAGCGCATCGGCTCGGAGTTCGTCGACCGGCACAGCGAGGGTGGGCGCCGCCGCGACGCCATGCGCGTGCTGCGCAAGGCGGAACTCGGTCACGCGCTCGTGTTCTTCCCGGAGGGCACGTTCGACGAGGTGCCGGGCCTCAAGCGCTTCCACGTCGGCGCCTTCGCCGCGGCGGAGCGTGGCGCCATGCCGGTCGTGCCCGTCGTGATCCACGGTGCACGCCGCGCCTTGCCGAACCGCGCGATCATCGTGCGCCCCGGCCGGGTGCGCATCGAGATCCTCGACCCGATGCCAGTGCCTGCATCGGCCCGTGCCGCCGACGAACTGCGCGTGGCGGCACGCCGCGCGATCCTCGCGCGGCTCGACGAGCCCGACCTCGCCCCGCAACGGACCCGCGAGGCCTGAACGGCGGGCCCGGCTACATGCTGCGCCGGTACTGCCCGCCCACGTCGTAGAGCGCGCGGGAAATGCTGCCGAGCGACGCGACCTTCACTGTCTCCATGAGCTCCGCGAAGACGTTGCCGCCGCTGGCTGCCGCAGACTGGAGCCGCCGCAGCGCCTCGGGACGGCGTTCCGCGTTGTGCTCGAGGAACGCGCGCACGGCGCGGACCTGATCCTGTTTCTCGTTCTCGGTCGAGCGGATCAGCTCCGCCTCGCGGATCTCGCTCGCATCGTCGGCGCCTAGGAACGTGTTCACCCCGACGATCGGCAGGCGCCCGTCGTGCTTGAGGGTCTCGTAATAGAGGCTCTCTTCCTGGATGCGGCTGCGCTGGTACATCGTCTCCATCGCGCCGAGCACGCCGCCGCGCTCCGAGATGCGATCGAACTCGCGGTACACCGCTTCCTCGACCAGGTCGGTGAGCGCGTCGAGCGCGAACGAGCCCTGCCACGGGTTCTGCGTCTTGTTGAGCCCGAGTTCCTTGTTGATGATCAGCTGGATCGCCACCGCGCGGCGCACCGACTCCTCGGTCGGCGTGGTGATCGCCTCGTCGTAGGCGT
>JAGVUU010000205.1 GCA_019136105.1 Gammaproteobacteria bacterium | reverse complement strand
TCGGCCCCACGGCGTTCGGCGAGCTCGGCCTCGCCCGCTGGCTGCACATCCTGTCGGGCATCACCTGGATCGGCCTGCTGTATTACTTCAACCTGGTGCAGATCCCGGCACTCGCCGCGGCTGCGTCGGACAAGGGCGGGCCGGGCGGTGCCGGCATTGCGAAGTATGTGGCACCGCGCGCACTGCTGTGGTTCCGCTGGGCAGCGGTGGTCACGTGGTTCACGGGCGCGTGGTACCTCGGCCGGTCCGGGAACTTCGCGGGCGCATTCACGCTCGGGCTGCTCGGCGACCCGATCAACTACTACCAGCTCGTCATCGGCATCGGCGCCTGGCTCGGCACGATCATGCTGTTCAACGTCTGGGTGCTGATCTGGCCGAACCAGCAGAAGGTGCTCGGCCTCGTGCCGGCCACCGACGAGGAGAAGGTGCGGGCACGCAAGATCGCCCTGCTCGCCTCCCGCACCAACTTCGTCCTGTCCGTGCCGATGCTGCTGTGCATGGGCTCGGCCACCCACGGGCTGCCGTTCTGACATGAGCAACTTCAACCCGCCCCCGGATCTCGTCGATCAGGTTGCGCGCGCGCTGGCCGAGGATGTCGGCAGTGGCGACGTCACCGCAGCCCTGGTTCCGGCCGGCCGCCAGGGCCGCGCCACGGTCATCACGCGTGAGGCCGCCGTGCTCTGCGGCCGGCCATGGGTCGACGAAGTGTTTCGCCAGGTCGATCCGGCCGTGCAAGTGTCGTGGGACGCCGACGAGGGCGCCTCCGTCGAGCCCGGCCAACGCCTGTGCCGGATTGCGGGCCCGGCCCGTTCGCTGCTGACTGGCGAGCGGACGGCGCTCAACTTCCTGCAGACGCTGTCCGGCACGGCGACCGCCACGCGCCGCTACGTGCAACTCGTCGCCGGGCTGCCCTGCCGCATCCTCGACACGCGCAAGACCCTGCCGGGGCTGCGCCGCGCCCAGAAGTACGCGGTGCGCTGCGCCGGCGGCAGCAACCACCGCATGGGCCTGTACGACGGGATCCTCGTGAAGGAAAACCACATCATGGCGGCCGGTTCGATCGCCGCCGCCGTGAGCGCCGCGCGGGCTGCGCGAGCCAGCGTGCCGGTCGAAGTCGAGGTGGAGACGATCGACGAACTGCGCCAGGCCCTCGACGCGGGTGCCGACATGGCGCTGCTCGACGAATTCAGCCTCGACGACCTGCGCGCCGCGGTCGCCATGAACCGCTCGCATCCGCGCGGCCCGATGAAGCTCGAGGCGTCGGGCAACGTCACGTTCGAGACGCTGCGCGGCATCGCGGAGACGGGCGTCGATTTCGTTTCGATCGGCTCGCTGACGAAGCACGTCCGCGCAGTGGATCTCTCCATGCGCTTCGAGTTCGACGCGTAGACGCTCAGCCGTTGACCGCGATCCTCGAGATGCGCTGCGGCGTGGCCACCCCATAGCCCTGCGCGTAGTCCACGCCCAGGTTTCGCAGCGTATCGATGATTGCCGTGGTCTCTGCGAACTCGGCGATGGTGAGCTTGCCCGTCAGGTGACCGATCTCGTTGATCGAGCGCACCATCTCGCGGTCGATCGGGTCGTGCTCGATTTCCTTCACGAACCTGCCGTCGATCTTGAGGAAGTCCACCTGGAACTCCTTCAGGTACCCGAACGACGACATGCCGGTGCCGAAGTCGTCGAGGGCGAACTTGCAGCCGTTTTCCTTCTTGAGCGCATGGATGAAACGGTTGGCCTGCGCGTAACTCTGGATCGCCGCCGTTTCCGTGATCTCTAAGCAGATCTTGCTGCCGTCGATGCCGCTGTTCTTCAGGATCCGCTGCACGAACGGCAGGAAGTCGCCGTCGACCAGGCTCTGCGCGGAGAGATTGATCGAGCACAGCGCCAGCCGTTCGCGCTCGTCCGCCTCCGACACCAGCCAGCGCAGCGCATTATCGACCACCCAGCGGTCGATCTGCGGCGTGATGCCGTAGCGCTCCGCCGAGCGGATGAACTCGGTCGGCGGTATCGGCTTGCCCGCAGGGTCCTTCATGCGCAGCAGCAGCTCGTAGTGCGCGCCCGTGTCGAGCCGCTGCAGTGGCATGATCTCCATGCGGTAGAGCTCGAAACGCGACTCCTCGAGCGCGTGGGTGACCTGCGCGGCCAACTGCATCTCCTTGCGGCGCCGCATGAGGTCGAGGTCGTTCTCCTGGAAGCTGAATACCCTGTTGCGACCCGCCTCCTTGGCCGCGGCGCAGGCGCTGTCCGCCGCGGAGAGCAGCGCCGCCACGTCCGCGCTGTCGCCGGTGATGGGCACCACACCGATGCTGCAGCCCAGGCGGAAGGTGCGCTCCTCCCAAACGAACTTCTGCTTGCCGATCGTGTCGCGGAGCTGCTCCGCCATGCGCAGCGCCTCGTCGAGCGAGCAGCTCTCGAGCAGCACGGCGAACTCGTCGCCGCCCAGGCGCGCCAGCGTGTCGCGCCAGCGGATCTTGGTCTTGAGCAGCGCGCCCACCTGACCGAGCAGAGCGTCGCCGGCGTTGTGGCCGCAGGTGTCGTTGACGATCTTGAACTGGTCCACGTCGAGGTGGCACAGCGCGTAGGAGGTCTCGCGCGCCTTCGCGCTGCGCAGCGCCCGCTCGAGCCGCGCCTCGAACTCGCGCCGGTTGACGAGGCCGGTGAGGATGTCGTGGCTCGCGTGGTAGGAGAGCTTGCGGTTCAGCTCGCGGCTCTCGCTCACGTCGTGGAACACCAGCACGCCGCCCGAGATCGCGCCGGAGCCGTCGCGGATCGGCGAGGCCGTGCTCTCGATGTACATCTCGTTGCCGTCGCGCTTGATCAGCAGCGTCGGCCGCACCGACTTGATCGCCCGGCTGCGGCGGATCGCCACCGACAGCGGGTTCTCGAGCGGTTCGCAGGTCTCCTCGTGGAAGCCGCGGAAGATGTCGTCGATGTGCCGTCCGGCGGCCTCCTCGAAACGCCAGCCAGTGAGTTCCTCGGCCACAGGGTTCAGGTACTCGACGGTGAGGTGCCCGTCGGTGGTGATCACGCCGTCGCCGATGGACTGCAGCGTGATCTGTGCGCTCTCCTTCTCCTTGAAGAGCGCGTCCTCGTAAAGCTTGCGTTCCGTGATGTCGAGTTCGACGCCGACGAGGCGGCGCAGCCGGCCGGTCGAATCGACGCGCGCCTTGGCGCGGCTCACCACCCAGCGCCACTCGCCGTTGGTGTGGCGCATGCGGTGCACGCTCTCGAACATCGGCGACTTGCCCGCGATGTGGTCGCGGATCGCGGCCTGCACGCGCGCCATGTCGTCGCGATGAACGAGGCGGCGCCAGTCCGGCGCGATGTTCGGGTCGTGCTCGTCGTAGCCGAGCATCTTGCGCCAGCGCGGCGAGAACCACACAGCGTTGTTCTCGACGTCGAAGTCCCACATGCCGTCGTTGGCGCCGGGCAGCGACAGGGCAGTGCGCTCCTCGAGCCGCGCCAGGTGCCGCTGCACGCGCAGTCGCTCGAGCCCCGTGGCGAAGCTCGCGCCGACCAGCTTCAGCAACAGGTGCAGGTTGACGTCCCAGCCCGCGCGCGGCTGCGACGAGCACAGCGCCAGGTAGCCACACGCGCGGCCGTTGAGCGAGAAGCCGCAGGCCAGCACCGAGCGGATGCCGAGTTCGGCGAAGCGCGCCGCGTCCGTGGCAAGGTCACGCCGCGGCGCAAGCGTGTCGCGAATCTCGACGATGCGCAGGTGCTCGAGGCCGTGTGCAAGGACGGGCAGGCGGTCGAGCGAGTCGCCCTTCATCACCTGCGGGTCGAACGGCGAAAACAGTGCGGTCGCGCTCGCCACGCGCTCGATGATCTTGCGGTCGGCATCGAAAAGCGCGATGCAGATGGCCTCTACGCCGGTGGCCTCACGCAGGGCGTCGAGGTTGCGCTTGATGCAGCTGTCGCCGCCTTCGCTGGTGAGGCCCTGGAAATCGACGGCCACCTTGGTGGCGAGGACGTCGAGGCCGACGGTCGGACGGCTGCCACTGCCAAAGACGACTTGGGTGGACAGAAAATCTGTTCCGTCCTGCTCGTCGCCGCCCTCGGGTGGGGAATTCGCCATCGCGTCGCTTGGATCCCTTCCGGTTTGCCTCAGTGTGTCAGCCCCGCCACGCCGGCAGCGGAACTAATCCACAGATTTAGAATGCTTGTCCGGCAATCGCTTGCGCGGCATTCTGGCACAGACTCTCAGTATTTCAAGCTAACTCTCTGTATTTAAAGAGGCATTCGGCGGCACGTACAGGCGAGCGGCCCCTCGGTTCCCTCGGCGTACACAGTCCGGGTCCGGTGTGCCCGAAACGAGGTACCACCGTTGCCGGTTGGCCCGGCCGAGGTCGATCGCCTGTGCCTGCGAGAAGCAGGCTTCCCTCGCGCGTTTCTCGACCAGCAACGCCCTGCCCGGTCGCTCTGCCAGCCACGCCGCGGCGTCTGCGGCCTCGACCTCGCGCTCGCGCCAGCGCGCGTGGCCGAAGTTATAGCTCGGCCGCCGCAACTCGAGCAGGTACTGCTCCTTCGCGCTCGCCAGCCCGAGTTCGGGGAAATCGACGCTGGCTTGCTCGAGCCGCTCCATGAGCGCCCTGCCGGACCTCACGCTGTCGATGCGTGGATACACGACGAAGCCGACCGTGGCGAGCACGGCGACCAGCACGCCGCCGTACGCAAGCCAGCCATCCCGCAGGCGCAGCAACCCGAGCGGAATCGCGCCCAGCGCCGCAGCGATCGCGAGCGGCAAGACGGGTTGGATGCCGAAATCGCGCACGATGCGCTCCGCCGCCTTCCCATCCACCGCGAAATAGATGGCCGCAAGCGCCGCGAATGCAACCATCGCGGTGCCGAGCCCGAAGGCCACGCGCTGCGTGCCCTTCGCGCGCAGCAGCTCCGGAAGCCACGGTGCCGCAGCCATCGCCAGCGCCGGCACTGCGGGCAGCACGTACACCCCGCGCTTGCCCGTGCTGAAGGTGAAGAAGACGAGCACGAGCGCCACCCACGCGAGCAGCACGGCCGTCAGCGTGTCCCGCTCCCGCAGCGCCGTGCGCCACCGCGGCCAGAGCCAGGGCACCAACGCGATCAGCGGCAGCCACAGCACAGGGATGACCTGGGTGAAGTAGTAGTGGAACGGCTCGTGGTGGTGCCATGCGTCGGCGTAGCGAGTCACCGTCTGCTGGAACAGGATCTCGTTGCGGTAGGCGAGCAGGTCACCGCCAGCCGACGTGGCGACCATCATCGGCACGAACCACAAGCTGATCGCGACGAGCATCGCCACGACACCGGCCAGCGACAGCCGGCCCACGCCGGGCACGGGCGCCGGCCAGCCGCGACGCAACAAGATGGCGAATGGAATCAGCGCAAGCAGCGGCAGGAAGCCCACACCCTTGGTGATCACGCCGAGGCCGGCGACGGCCCAACCGGCGATGAACCAGCCGGGCGCCGGGCCCAGCACCGCGTGCCGCAGCAAACCGTACAGGCTGAGCGTGGTCAGGAAACAGAGCACGCCGTCGATCTGGGCCTGGCGCATCTGCCACGTGAACTGGAACGTGAGCAGCAGCACGAATGCGCCGCACAGCGCCACTTCGCGCCCGCGCGCGCGGCGCAGCAGGTCGTAGACGAGCAGCGTGGCGCCGATGCCCGCCAGCAGCGACGGCAACAGGAAGCCGATGCGCATCGAGCCCGTGAGGGCCATGGCCGACGCCAGCATCCAGAAGAAGAACGGCGGCTTGTCGCCGTACAGGTCGCCGCCGACGCGCGGGATCAGCCAGTCGCCGCTGCGCAGCATGTCCTGTGCCACAAGCGCGAAGCGCGGCTCATCGGCCGGCCAGGGGTCACGCAGGCCGAGGCCCGTGGCCATCAGCAGGAGGGCGAAGCCGACGAGGAAACAGATGTCGAGCAGCGCGTCGCGCGGTGACGTCCGCCCCGGCCTCAGCAGGCGCTCGAACACCGTTGGGGCTGCGCCCGCCGAAGCCGTCACTCAGGCGTCCTCGTCGATGCGGATGCGCGGCGACGCGCGGCGGATCAGCCACATGACGCCGAACAAGTCGACGATGCCGACCCAGAGGCGGTTGTGCAGGCCGTACTTCGACTTGCCGCGCGTGCGCTCGCGGTGGTTGACCGGCACCGACACGACCTCGTAACCCTCGCGCTGGTACAGCGCCGGCATGAAGCGGTGCATGTGGTTGAAGCGCGGCATGTCCATGAACACGGCGCGATCGAACACCTTGATGCCGCAGCCCGTGTCCGGCGTGCCGTCCTTCAGCATCCAGCCGCGCACGCCGTTCGCCACGCGCGACGACAGCCGCCGGAGCCACGTATCCCGGCGCGTGGTGCGATTGCCCATGACCAGCCGCAGCCGCGGAGATGCGGCCGTGCGGGCGGCGTCGAGCAGGTTCGGGATGTCGCCCGGATCGTTCTGGCCATCGCCGTCGAGCGTGGCGATCCACGGCGCGCGCGCCTCGCGCACTCCCGTGGCCACGGCGGCACTCTGGCCGGAACGCACCGAGTGGCGGATCAGGCGGATCTCCGGCATGCCGGCGCGGCGTGCCGCACGCACCGCTTCGGCGGTGCCGTCGGTGCTGCCGTCATCCACGAAGATCGTTTCGTAGCGGTAACGGCCTTCGAGTGCGGCGTGGATTTCGCGGGCGAGCGGCAGGACGTTGTCCTGCTCGTTGCACACCGGGATGACGACCGACACGTCTGGTCCGGGTGCCGGCGCGGGGCGATTGGAAGAAGTCAAGGTGAGGACCCTGCTGGGAGGACGCTAGTATAGACGGTCGCGGATCCGGGGGCCGGCCACCGGAGCGGCCGCCCACGCATACGGACGAACCCTTGAGCCAAAGCCCCGACTCCCGTCATTCGCACGCCACCGACGTCCAGCGACTGGGCTGGGCGCTCGGGATCACCGGTACGTTCATGGTGCTCGAGGTGGTCGGTGGCTGGCTGTCGGGATCGCTGGCGCTGCTGGCCGACGCGGGCCACATGCTCACCGACACTGCAGCCCTGGCGCTGGCCCTGGGCGCCGCCCTGGTCGCACGGCGGCCGTCGGAAGCGCACCGCCCCCACGGCCACCACCGCGCACAGGTGCTGGCCGCGTTCGTGAACGCGGTGGCATTGCTGGGCGTCGTGGCGTGGATCCTGTGGGAAGCCGTCGAGCGGTTGCGTGAGCCGCGAGCGGTCGCCGGCGGAACCATGCTCGGCATCGCGTTGCTCGGCCTCGTGGCGAACCTTGCGGTGCTGCGCGTCCTGCGGGAGGAGCACGACGCGAACATCAACGTTGCAGCGGCGCGCCTGCACGTCCTTGGCGACCTGCTCGGCTCGATCGGCGCGAGCATTGCCGCCGTGGTGATCCTCACGACCGGCTGGACGCCGATCGACCCGATCCTCTCCGTGGTGGTCGCCCTGTTGATCGTGCGCAGCGCATGGGCGCTGCTGTTGAAGTCCACGCGGATCCTGGCGGAGCCCGGGCCCGAGCAGCCGGAACTCCGCAACACGCTGTACAGGAAAATGAAGCGCGGCCGGCGCCAGCTGACCCCGGGCCGCATGCTGGTCTACCGGATCGCGGTGGTCGTCGCCTGGCAACTGATTCGCTTCTTCTGGGCCACCTGCCGCATCCACAGCCGGCCCGGATTCGAGCGGGCACAGGCAGCGGTGCGCGAGTCGAAGTCGTTGATTCCCGTCTACTGGCACCAGCACTTGCTGTTCGGCGCGCGCGCATTGCTCGACCTGCGCGACGACGGCCTGAAGGTCGGCTTCCTGATCAGCGCGTCCGTGGACGGCACCGCTCCGGCGCTGCTCGTGCAGCGCGTCGGCGGTCACGTGATTCGGGGCTCTTCGACGCACACCGGCGCACGCGCGCTGCGCGACTACTACGAGACCGTCGTCAAGCAGCATGTCTCGCCCGCGATCACGCCCGATGGACCGCGCGGCCCTGCGCACGAATTCAAGCCCGGCGCAGTGATGCTCGCCCAGCTCACAGGCAAGCCGATCCTGCCGATCAGCATCGCGGCCTCGCACACTTGGCGCTTCCGTACCTGGGACCAGTTCGAGCTGCCGCTGCCGTTCAGCCGCGTGGTGATCGCCTATGGCGAACCGGTCCGCACGCCGCGCGGCCTCGACGCCGAGTCGCTTGCGCGCATGCAGGCCGAAATGGGGCGCAAGCTCGAGGAGCTGCAGGCGGAGGCCAGAGCTGCGCTCTCGAGGGAATAGGGCATGGTGCGACTGCCTCTCCGTTCTTCCCTATTCCCTGTTCGCCAGTCCCTGCTCCCTCACCTCTACCCGACCCGGAAGCTCACGCGTGGCAAGTGTCGCCACGCAGCCCTCCGCCAGCGTCACAGCGCGCAAGTACACGAGCGCGCCGGCCATCTCCGCGGTGGAGAGATCCGGCGACAGGCGAACGTCGGCAGACCGGCGCAGCCCCGCACCGAGTGCCTTGAGTGACGCCTCCACCGCAGTCCATCGCTCGAGTTCCGCGCGGCTGCGCCCGTGGGTCCCGACATCCTCGATGTCGAGGCCAAGCTCGTATCGCTCGCTCAGCGCGACGGCCACCCGGCACGAGCTGTGCGAGATGCTGAAATGCGGACCGCCTTCCATGAACGGCTTTGCGCCCTGCGGGAATCGCAGGAGCGACGGATCGGACGCGACGCCGCGGATCCGCAGAATGCCCGCCGCGAGCAAGCCGAGCCCCCGCAGGCTCGCGGATCGCGCCGCGGCATCCCGCCGCTCGAGCTCGAGCCGATAGGCGTAAGGCAGGCGCTCGAGCATTGCTCGCTCGAGGACCGGGGCGCCCTGACCCGCGACGGCTGCGTGTAGTACGATCACATCGCTCATCGCCCCGATTTTCCGCGCGAGCCGCGCCTCCCGCCAGTCGGTCCGTAATGCCCCTTTCCTCCCGCCGCTCGCCGCAAGGCGATCCACCTTCGATTCCCGAGCCGCACGACCTCGGTGCCACGGACGACTCGCTCGACCGTATGCTCGAGTGGTTCGGGCAGCACGGCGACACCTACCGCGTGTTCGCACCGGCGCGGAACAGCTGGACGTGGGTCGTGCACCACCCGGACGACGTCAAGCGCGTGCTGGTGACGAACCACCGCAACTACACCAAGGGCGTGGGAATCGACCGCGTCCGCATGCTGCTCGGCAACGGCATCATGACCAGCGAGGGCGAATTCTGGCGGCGCCAGCGGCGCATGCTGCAGCCCGCCTTCCACCGTCGGGTGATCCAGCGATTCGCGGGCGTGATCCGCGATCGCAACGCGGCACTGTTCGAACGCTGGGCGGCAGCCGCGCGGGCAAGCCAGCCGGTGAACCTGACGCACGCGATGAGCGAGCTCGCGCTCGAGATCATCCTGCACGCCATCTTCAGCGAGGACCTCGGCCGGCTGGTGGGCGACCTCGCCGACAACCCGTTCATGCTGGTGACGAGAGAGTCGAAGCGGGATCCACGTTTTGCCTACGAATTCCGCCAGCTCGGCAAGGTGGTACAGCGGATCATCCGCCAGCGACGCGCCACGGGCCGGCGCCAGTTCGACTTCACCCAGATGCTGATGGAATCGGTCGATCCCGAGACGGGCCAGGGCATGAACGAGCGGGAACTCCTCGACGAGATCCTCACGCTCGTGGTCGCCGGCCACGAGACGACCGCAAGCGCGCTCAACTGGACATGGTGGCTGCTGGTGCAGCACCCCGAGGCAGAGCGCCGCCTGCACGACGAGAACGACCGTGTCGGCGACCTCGGCCTCGCATCCTACGACGACGTCGAACGCCTGCCCTGCACCCTGGCGACGATCCAGGAGTCCATGCGGCTCTATCCGCCCGGCTGGCTGCTGACACGCCGCTCGATCGGCCCCGACCGGCTCGGCGGCTACGCGGTGCCGCCTGGCACCGACGTGTTCATCAGCCCCTTCGTGGTGCATCGCCACCCGCTAATCTGGGACAATGCCACGTCGTTCGATCCCGATCGCTTCGGGGCCGGACGCACGGAGGGACGGCACCGGTTCGCCTACATCCCGTTCGCGGCCGGGCCGCGACACTGCATCGGCGAGAACCTCGCGACCTTCGAGATGCTGCTGCACCTTAACGGCGCCCTGCGGCGCTTCAAGTTGCGGCCCGTGGTGCCGGGGCCGGTCGCGCTCGAAGCGCGCATCAACCTGCGGCCGGCGCAGGACGTACACATGCGAGTCGAAACACGATGATCCAGTACCAGACGCTCACGGAAATGCTCGACCACCGCAGCCGCGGCACGGGAGCGATCGGCTACCTCGAGGGCGAAGGAGCCGAGAAGTCGCTGCCGCTCGCCAAGCTGCGCCAGCGGGCGCTCGGCATCCTCCACCACCTGCAGCGCATCGGCGCGAAGCCGGGCGACATGCTGATCCTGCACGTGGCGAGCAACGAGCAGTTCATCGACGCCTACTGGGCCTGCCTGTACGGCGGCATCGTGCCCGTGCCGGTCGCCGTCGGCATCAGCGACGAGCACAAGCAGAAGCTGCTGCGCATCGCGAAGCAACTCGGCAACCCGCTGCTGTACACCGACCGCAAGCTGCGCGAGCGGCTTGCCACGTTCGCCGCGACCCAGGGCGAACCCGAGGCCTGGACGGCGCTCAAGCCCCGCACGTTCCTCGTGGACCAGCTCGATGACATCTCGCGCGAGGGCACGCCGGCGAAGGTTACGACCGACCAGACGGCGTTCATCCAGTTCTCGTCGGGCTCGACCAGCGAGCCGAAAGGCGTCGTGCTCACGCACGGCAACATCCTCGCGAACGCCGAGGGAGCGAAGCAGGCGGCCGGGTTCGGCGAGCATGACACCTCGCTCAGCTGGATGCCGCTCACCCACGACATGGGCCTGATCGGCTTCCACCTGATGATGATGTATGCCGGCGTGCGGCAGTACCTGATGCCCACTGACCTTTTCGTGCGCCGCGCGCTGCTGTGGCTCAAGTACGCGGCCGAGAAGCAGGTCACCATCACCTGTTCGCCGAACTTCGGCTACCGGCATTTCCTGCGTGCGTACGAGAGCAAGGGGCTCGAGGGCGTGGACCTGTCCGCGATCCGCCTGGTCTTCAACGGCGCGGAGCCGATCTCGGTGGAACTGGCCGAGGAATTTCTCGACCGCATGGCACCCCACGGACTGCGACGCACCGCGATGTTCCCTGTGTACGGGCTGGCCGAGGCGTCGCTCGCGGTCGCCTTCCCGCCGCCGGGCTCGGCGTTCAAGTACATCACCGTCGATCGCCGCTCGCTCGGCATCGGCAGCGTCGCGCAGAAGGTTGCGGCCGACGACCCGAATGCACTGCAGCTGATGTGCGAAGGCCAGGCCATTCCGTTCACGAGCATCAGACTGGTGGACGATGCGGGCGCGGAGTCAGCCCCCGACCAGGTGGGTCACCTCCTGATCAGGGGTGACAACGTCACTCGCGGCTTCTTCCGCAATCCGGAAGCCACCGCCGCGGCGATCAGTGCCGATGGCTGGCTGCGGACCGGCGACCTTGCGCTCTGGCACGACGGCGAGTTGTACGTGACCGGCCGCTCGAAGGAGATCATCTTCGTCAACGGCCAGAACTACTACCCGCACGACATCGAGGCCGTCGTGCAGCACGAGCCGGGGCTCGAACTCGGCAAGGTGGCAGCGGCCGGCGTGCGCAACCCCCACGCTCCCACGGACGAACTCGTGTTGTTCGTGCTCCACCGCAGCGACATGGCCTCGTTCCTGCCGATCGCGGCCCGGGCGATGCACCTCGTGAACGAGCACGCTGGCGTCGAAGTGGCGCGCGTGGTGCCCGTGAAGCGCATCCCGAAGACCACGAGTGGCAAGCTGCAGCGCACCGCGCTCGCGAAGTCCTTCGAGAATGGCGAGTTCGCCGCCGAGATCGCCGAGTTCGACGCAGCGTGGCAGGCCGCGCACGGGCAAGGCCGCGCCGCCGCCGGCCAGATCGAGCAGCAGATCAAGGCGATCGTGGACGATGCCCTGCCCGGCAAGCACGTGGACATCGACGAGAACCTGTTCGAGGTCGGCGCGAGCTCGCTCACGCTCATCCAGATCCACGAGAAGATCGACGAGCTGTACCCCGGCCAGGTGGACCTGACGGAGCTGTTCGATTACCCGACCATCAGCCAGCTGGCGAAGCACCTGGAGCAGAAGCTGCAGGGGAAGTGATTAGTGATTAGTGAATAGTGATTAGGGAATGGCGGGCGGCAGGCGTCGCGTCCGATTCACTAATCACTAATCACTAATCACTATTCACTCTCTTGATCTTCCACCTGCGGTGCATCCACCACCACCCGGCGGGATCCTCACGGATCCAGCGCTCGAGTGCGCGCGCGTAACGCGTCGTAACCTCGCCGTGGGGCAGCTTCTCTCCCGGCTCGTTGAGCGGCTCGAGCGTGAGCTCGTAACGCNNNCAGACCTGGGCGCGCAGCCCGCGGCCGAGCAGCTCGCCACCCATGTAGAACGCGGTGTCCTGCCCCAGGAACTCTACCCAGTGCTTTTCGGGGCTGGTGCGCGGCACCTGGTCGGCCAGCATGCCGATGGCGGCGACATCACGGATCCGCGCCAGCTCCTGCAGCACGGACTTCGCCGCCACCAGCCGCGCACCGAATCGGGATCGCAGGTTACGCAGCCAACGATCGGTGCGTGGGTTGCGCGGAGGCTTGTAGAGCGCCACCAGTCGCGCGCCAAACTCGATCGAGAGACGCTGCACCATCCACTCGAAGTTGCACTGGTGGGCGCCGAGCAGCAGCATCGGTCGCGGCTGGCCAGCGGCGGCCAGCAGCTGCGGATTCGTGACCGTCACGCGGTCACGGAGCTCATCCGCGCTCAGGCGACTCGAGTACAGCACCTCGGCGGCGATCTCACCCTGGCGCCGGGCGAATTCACGCTCCACGGCACGTAGCCGTTCGGGCGTCCAGCCGGGGAACGAGCGCCGCAGGTTGTCGCGCACGACCGAACGCCGCAACCCGAGCACACCCAGCCCGAACCAGGCGACGAAGCCGGTCACGGCATAGCAGGACCGCAGCAGCAAGCCGTCAGTCATAGAGCCGCTTGCCCCGCTTCCAGCGGTTGTAGGCCCAGAAATACTGGGCCGGATGGTCGTGGATCTGGCGCTCGAGCGCCTGCACGTAGGCGGCGAGTATCTCGTCCGGCCCAAGCCTCGTGCCCGGTGCCGCGAGCGGTACGAACCGCGCGACGTAGTGCCCACGGCCCGCCGGCCGCATGGCGATGAAGACCGGTTCGAAGCCCAGCTTGGCGCCGATCCAGCCCGGACCCTGGAAGAACGATGTGTCGCGGCCGAAGAACGGCAGCCACGTCTGCTGCTCGGACTTCGCGGAGGGCGATTGGTCCGCCAGCATCGCCAGCAACCGGACCTGACCGCGCTGGGCGATGAGGTGTGCGACGATCCCGGAGGACGGCACCATCGTGGCGCCGAACCGGCTGCGCATGTCCCGCGCCCAGCGGTCAGCCGCCTCCACGCTGATCGGCTTGTAGGGCGCGACGAGCGGGGCCCCGAGGCGCCGCGAACACTCGAGCAGCAACCACTCCCAGTTGCAGTGATGCGCGGCCAGCAGCATCACGCGGCGGCCGCCCGCCAGCGCCTCGCGCACGACCGCCTCGTTCTCGAAATCGAGGCGCTCGCCGAGCTGCTCCGGCGCGATGCGCGACCCATGCAGGATCTCGGCGACGAGACGACCCAATCCGGCGTAGAAGTCGCGGGCGATGGCATCGCGCTCCGCCGGACTCTTCTCCGGCAGGCAGCGGCCCAGGCCGTCGTCGACGAGATCGCGGCGCCAGCGGGCCACGCGCAGGAGCCACGCCAGGAACCCGAACAGCGCGTAGAGGAGCGGCAGCGGCAGTCGCGAGATCAGGCGGAACAGCATGCGTACGAGCCGGTCCGGGGGCGGATTGGCCGCGCCGCTGGGGAAAGGAAACTGGTGCCGGAGGAGGGATTCGAACCCCCGACCCATCGCTTACGAAGCGATTGCTCTACCGACTGAGCTACTCCGGCGGGAGGGGCGCGAAGTATACGGACTCGGCCCACGATCGGGAAGATCAACCCTTGCGGCGCACCCGGATCACGACGTCGACGCTCTCGATCTCGGTGCCCGGGGGGAGCGGCGGCAGGCGGTCGAACGACAGGTCCTCCGGTCGGATGTCGATCATCTCGCCGGTATCGACGTTCTGGAAATGGTGGTGCGGCACCATCGTGGAGTCGTACACGCACCGCTCCGGGTCGGCGTGGATCTCGCGCGCTAGGCCCTGCTCCACGAACAGGTTGAGCGTGTTGTAGACGGTCGCCTTCGAAACGTGGCCCGACGATTCGCGCAGGGTGGCGAGAATCTGCTCGGCCGTGAGGTGGCGCGGCGTGGTGAGCAGGATCTCTGCAACCTTCATCCGCTGCGAGGTGGGCCGGATGCCGCGCTGCTCGAGGATCTGGCGGGCGCGGGTCGTGGTCTCCGCCAGGACGGGGGCTGGGGTTGACATGGGCGGAATTATACGGTGTCCAAGCTCGGCGGGCAGCATTTGCGTGGTTTTCCGCAACTTATGCAGCAGGCACGACCGACGGTCCTGCCCCTACCCTCCGGGCCAGAATCTGCTCGCGAGGACGTGCCATGGACCGGCGCAGCGGCCACACCCTTCCCGAACTCGTCTTCACTATGGCCATCGTCGTGGGGCTGCTCGGCTGGGGCATCCCCTCGTTCCGGGACCTGCGCCGCGATGCGGCCCGCACGCGGGAGGTGAACCAGATGGTGCACGCCATCCACCTCGCGCGCAGCGAAGCCATCAAGCGTAACGGCGTCGTCAGCCTCTGCCCGAGCGCCGACGGGAGCACCTGCGGCCCCGGCGGCACCCCGTGGCACGGGGGCTGGATCGTCTTCGTGAACAGCGACCGCGACTCGCCGGCCGTGCGCGACGACGCCGAGCAGCTGCTGCGCGTCTTCGCCCCGTGGCCCGGCGGCGCCGTGCACGCCAACCGCACCACGCTGTCGTTCCGGCCGTTCGGCCAGATGGGGGTCACCGCGACCTTCACGTTCTGCGACGAGCGCGGCACGCGGGCGGCGCGGGCCGTGATCATCAGCCAGACCGGGCGGCCCCGCGTCTCCGACCGCAGCGCGTCGAACGGGCCGCTGACCTGCATTTAGTCAAATGGCGCTCCGCTCGTCGGCGGCTTCCGGCCGCTCGTCGGCCCGTGCTGTATCAGGCCTTGCGGGCACCTAGAGTTCACCTTGCCATGAAAGCCAAGCAAAGCGGTTTCACGCTGCTCGAGATGATGTTCACGCTCACCCTGCTCGCGGTGATCGTGGGCATCGGGGTGCCAAACCTGCGCGACTTCGTGCGCAACAGCCGCATGACAGCGGCCGCCAATGACATCGTCACCGACTTCAACCTCGCGCGGTCCGAGGCAGTGAAGCGCCGCGTGCCCGTCACGCTGTGCAAGTCGCAGAACTTCACGGCCTGCGACGCGAACGACGCGGCCGGGCCGTTCAATCGCTGGATCGTGTTCGTGGATGATCCGAACCCGGCCGTGGCGAACATCGCCACCGATGGCAATGGTGTCGTCGATGCCGGCGAGGTCATCCTCAGGCAGCGCACCCTTCCCGAGAACATCACGGTGCGCAAGCGTGCCAACCAGCTGCGGGCGATCTT
>JAGVUU010000023.1 GCA_019136105.1 Gammaproteobacteria bacterium | reverse complement strand
CGAGCAGAGCCGCGTCACGAACCTGTCGCGGGTATCGGTGGCCGACGGTCGCGTCACGCCGCTCACGAGCGGGCCGCGCTTCGACGTGGATTTCGACGTGGCCGGCGAGCGCCTCGTGGTGCTGGGTGGTGGCGACGATCGCCCGCCGGAGATCGCTGCGATCGAACGGCGCGGCCTGCGTCCGTTGACGTCGCACAACGACTGGCTCGCGCAGAAGCGGCTGGCGCGGATGGAGGACATCAGCTTCCGCAGTGCCGACGGCACGGAGATCCACGGTTTCCTCGTGAAGCCGGTGGACTACGTCCCGGGCCGCCGCTACCCGACCATCCTGCGCATCCACGGGGGGCCGGTGTACCAGTTCAGCCACGAGTTCATGCCGGACTGGCAGGCGTATGCCGCGGCCGGTTTCGCAGTGGTCGCGACCAATCCGCGCGGCAGCTCGGGGCGCGGCTTCGATTTTGCTCGTGCAATCTATGCCGACTGGGGCAACAAGGACGTGCAGGACGTGCTCGCGGGCGTCGATCACGCCGTGGCGCTGGGCGTGGCGGATCCCAAGAGGCTCGGTGTCGGCGGGCGCAGCTACGGCGGCATCCTCACCAACTACGTGATCGCGAGCGACCAGCGCTTCAGGGCCGCGGTGAGCGGGGCAGGCGCCTCGAACTTCATCGCGCTCTACGGCCACGACATGTACACGCGCGAGTACGACATCGAACTCGGCTTCCCGTGGACGAATCGCGCGACCTGGGATCGGCTGAGCTACCCGTTCCTGCACGCCGACCGGATCACCACGCCCACGCTGTTCTACTGCGCGCAGGAGGACTTCAACGTCCCGTGCGTGGGGTCCGAGCAGATGTACCAGGCGCTGCGCACGCGCGACGTACCGACGCAGCTCGTGATCTACCCCGGTGAGAACCACGGCCTCACGGTGCCGAGCTACCTGCGCGACCGGCTCGAGCGGTTGATCGGGTGGTACGGCCGCTGGCTCACGGAGTAGGGGAATCGCCGGCGGCCAGCCGGAGCATGGCCGCCCAAGCCGGGTCAGGCGCAGGAGTCGCCGAGCCACGCTGCGTACTCGTCGGCATCCTGGCGGCGGGCTGTCGCCCGGGCTCCTTCGGAGGCCACCGGACCCAGCCGCATCTGCCGCGGCGACTCGGCCCACGCCAGGATGTCCCGGTAGTCGATCAGCGCAGCGTTGACGCAGTTTTGCAGCGCGGCGGGATCACTGCCCGCCAGCTTCAGGCAGGCGAGTGCGACACGCTCGCCTTCCGTACAGCTGAGAACCTGTGCGAGCGTCGCTCGCGCTGCCTCCCGGTCGACATCGCTGGCGAACAGCAGCGCCAATTTCTGATCAAGCCTGTGCTGCGACGGGGTCGACAAGGCGCGGCTCATCGCTTCGGATCGCTGGCAGGGTGCTCCACCAGCTGGCCCCGCAACCGCAGGTCGTTCTTGTTCGACATGGGGAAGTCGAAGCTGCCGTAGCCGGCCCGAATGATGGCGTCGATCAGCAGGCCGTTCCCGGAATGCGGCTCGTCCGGTGTCCTGCGGATGAAGAAGAACGTCGCTCCCGCGGCGGGATCTTTCGGAAGATAGATGCCGCATTCCCAGGTGTCCTTCCATGCTGCGGCTGGGTTCTTCGGTGGAACCACGCTCATTTCGACGCACCGATCGTCGCCGATGAGGTAGATCGCCTTGCGGTCCTCGAAGCGCTGCACGTAAGTACCCGCGGCCAGGGTGAACGTGGCGGCTTTCTCCGACACGACGTAACTCTCGGCCAGGGTGAACGTCGCTCCGTTCGCGACTGGTGTCAGGTTCCTGGGATAGACATGCTTGGCATCTGCGGTCGCCGACAGCACTGCCAGCGCCAGTGCCGCGATGAGACGGTTCATGGTCACCTGGTTCATGGACGGGCGCGAGCCTTCAACTCGCCAGGATAGAAGACGTTGATGGGGTGAACATCGTAGACGAAGGTCCCTGCCGCGAAGGATGGATCCTGGTCCATCTGGGCGCGGACCTCCGCCGCGGTCGCAGCAGAGACGATGACCAGCCCGATGTCCGAGTACCGTGCGCCCACGATCAAGGCGCCGGCCTCGCGCATGCGGCGCAGGTTGGCGGAGTGCTCGCGAAAATAGGCCTGCTCCTGAGGTGGCTTGGCGGGATCCCAGGCCTTGCCGATCCGGATCTCGACGGCGAACAGGCTGGGTTGGTCGGGCGTCACCGCTGCGTCGGTGTCCTGGGCCGAGGCACCGGTGGCCCAGCAGGCGACCAACAGGACGATCGCGAAGGGACGGCGCTGGGTGCGGAGCATTTCGGCGACCCCTGTGGTTGCAGTGCTGCCCGGTAATCGATTCAGCCTCGACGCGCTGCGTCGATGGCGTCGACCCGAGCCCGAAGTTTCATTACCGTGGCCCAACTGCGTGTGGTGACGCGCCTGCCGGCGTGGCCCAGCAGCGCCTCGCCGATCCGGCTTTTCAGGACTCCCG
>JAGVUU010000049.1 GCA_019136105.1 Gammaproteobacteria bacterium | reverse complement strand
AAGCTCGACGCCCCGCCGGCACCTGTCGTCGCCTCCGACATCGAGGCGAGCTACGTCGCGATGGCGCAGAAGAGCGCGCTGAAGGCCCGTGTCGAGAAGTACATGACGTTCGCGACGCGCCGCTTCCAGGACTGCGAGCCCTGCGCCGAACGCGGCCTGCTCGTGACCAACCTGCCGTACGGCGACCGCATCAGCAGCCGCGAGGGCGACGTGCGGCAGCTGTACGAGGAAGTGGGCGATACGCTGAAGCAGAAATTCAGCGGCTGGCACGCCGCGATCCTCGCCGCGAGCGCGTCACCGTACAAGTCGATCGGGCTCAAGCCGAGCCGCACGATCGCGCTCATGAACGGCAGCATCCCCTGCAAGCTGCTGCTGTTCGAACTCTATTCCGGCAGCCGGCGCCCTAAGGCTTGACCTGGTAGCTGGCGGCCAGGCCGGCCCGCACGTCCATCTGCACGCCGTAAGGCGGGATGGGATAGCGGATGCCGTTCTTCGCGAGTGCCTTCAGTCCCTCGATCGCGACGGGGAGGTACTTCGGCGGCAGCGCCATCAGCATCTCGTCGTCAGGCACGCCGCCGTAGCGGCGTTCGGCGAAGCACGGCAGCGACAGGCTCGGCTCGCCGGTCGCGAGCGCGCGGCCCCACGAGTCGGCACAGGCCGTCTCGCCGACCACGCTCCAGTCGAACTTGCGGTAGCCCTTCCACTGCAAGCCGTTGATGAACAGGATCATCTGGCCGGGGGTGGCATAGATGAGGCAGATGTCGGGCGGATCTAGGCGACCCGCCTCGAGCGGGCTGACGGCCAGCGCCCGGTAGCGGCCGTGCGGCACGGCGCTCAATGCCTCCTGGCGGAGGCGTGCGTCCTCCGGCGTGGCGTGCCACACGCCCACGAACTCCCGGCCGGCGCGGAACGATTCGTCCTGCGGGCCGAGGCCGACGACGGCCCGGCACTGGTTCGCCACGAGATCGTCGCCGGTGATGCCGACAGTCCAGCCGAGGCGCGCCGCCATGCCGACGACCTGGTCGGTGGTGTGCACGGCCGTGGGCCGGCGGATGCGCGGGACCGCCTCCATGTCCTCGACGCGCTCGAACAGCTTCATGCCGATGATCGTGGTCTTGAGCTTGAGCAGCGCGTTGAGTTCGGCGACCAGGGTGCGCCAGTCGTGGGTGATCGGTTCGCTCATGGGGGTCTCCTTGCCGCTGCACCGTAACCAAATTCGAATTACTTGTCGCGTTCTCGGTGGGCTGCCACGGCGTGCGGTGCTACCGTTGCGCCCATGACGAGCCTGCCTTCCGAACGAGTCATGCGCCGTGCGTTCCTTGCGGGCGACGGGAGCTACGACGGCGTGTTCTTCACCGGCGTGAAGACCACCGGCATCTTCTGCCGGCCGTCGTGCACTGCGCGCAAGCCGCGGCCTGAGAACGTCGAGTTCTTCGCGACGCCGCGCGAGGCGCTGTTCTCCGGCTACCGGGCCTGCAAGCGCTGCCGGCCGCTCGATGCCGACGGCCGCCCGCCGGCCTGGGTCGCGCGGCTGCTCGAGCGGCTCGAGCAAGCCCCGGGCGAACGGATCCGCGCCGCCGACCTGCGCGCCGCCGGCGTGGATCCGGCACGGGCGCGGCGCTATTTCCAGAAACACTACGGCATGACGTTCCAGGCGTACTGCCGCGCGCGGCGCCTGGGCGACGCGTTCCGCCGGATCAAGGGGGGATCGACCGTGAGTGACGTAGCCACTGCATCGGGATTCGAGTCGGAGAGCGGTTTCCGTGCCGCGTTCGGGCGTGCGTTCGGCGCCGCGCCCAGCGAGGCTGCAGCGGGCGACACGGTGCTGCTCGACTGGATCGCGTCGCCGGTGGGCCCGCTCGTCGCGGGCGCCACGAGCGATGGGGTGTGCCTGCTCGAGTTCAGCGATCGCCGCATGCTCGAGGCGCAGCTGAAGACGCTGCGCAAGCGACTCGCTGCCCCGCTCGTGCCCGGGCGCAATCGCTGGCTCGAGCGGCTGCGCAGGCAGCTCGACGAGTACTTCGCGGGCCGGCGCAAGGACTTCGACCTGCCCCTGGTGATCCGCGGCACGCCGTTCCAGGAACAAGTCTGGCGCACCCTGCTCACGATTCCGTACGGCGAGACGTGGTCGTACCGCGACGTGGCGGCCCGCATCGGCCAGGCGGGCGCGACGCGGGCCGTCGGCACGGCGAACGGCATGAACCGCATCGCCATCGTGATCCCGTGTCATCGGGTCGTGAATGCCGACGGACGGATGGGCGGCTACGGCGGCGGCGTGTGGCGCAAGCAGTTCCTGCTCGACCTCGAGCGCGGGCAGCGCGCGCTTGACGTCGGCGGCGCTACGCCGGGCGAGGCTACCGCGCGGCGCGCGTGACGACCTTCCGCACGTGGCGCACGCCGAGCAGGGCTGCCAGCGCGACCAGCGGAATGCTGAGCGCCATCGCGAGCTCGACGTCCACGTTCCAGCCCAGCGCCTTCGCGCCCT
>JAGVUU010000343.1 GCA_019136105.1 Gammaproteobacteria bacterium | reverse complement strand
GGTGGCGTCAAGGATGCCGTCCAGTTGCAGGAATGCATCCTGCCCGGCCACCGAACCGGATGTCGGGTAGGCCGCTGTCGGCGGTGTGAAGGCGGCCGTGTGCAGCGCCTCGCCCTTGACGATGATGATGTCGTCGATCCAGCCGGTGAACGGGTCGCCGGTCAGGTAGGAGGCATATTGGTCGCCGATCGTGAGGGTGCGCGACCCGAGGTGATTGAGGCTGTGCGCCTCGGCCAGCGACACCACGCCATCGACGAACACGCGAATGGTCGTGCCGTCATAGGCCCACTCGACATGCTGCCAGGTGCCGGTGGTGAGCGACACGGCGCCGAACAGGATGCCCAGCGCGTCGTCGTCATAGTAGTCGAGCGTCCCGAAGGTGCCGATCAGCCCGGCCGTGAGCTCCATGCCTGGGGAGGTGCGGCGCAGATCCCAGATGAACACGTCGGCGGCCGTGGACGGCCTGACCCACATGGCGATGGTCCACGGGTCGGTGCCGAACGTGAACTGCGCGCTCGCGGCGATGGTCAGCTTCGAGGAGCCGTCGAGGTAGAGCGAGGCGCCGCCCCACTTGCTTTGCGCGGTGTCGACCTGCGCCGTCCCGTGCACCGTGACCGTGTGCGCGGCCGGTGAAACGTCGGTGAACGTGGTCGACCCGTCCGTGCCGTCGCACGTCAGGCGCAGAACGACGTTTTCCCAGGTCGGGTCGGCCATGTCGCAGCGTCAGCCGATGGTCGCGCTGACGACCTCCACCGGTGAACCGCTGACGATGGCCAGCGTGTTGAGCACGAACTTCCCAGACACGGCCGCCCTGTCGCACAGCTCGGCATAGGCCGCGGTGCCGCTGGCCGCCGCATTGGCCGCCGCCGGGAAGTCCAGGGTGAGCTGCCCGGTCGTGCCGTTGATGGTGCCGCTGGGATCGTCGAGCGGGATCGTGACCAGCAGCACATCGGAGGCGTCGCGCACCTTGGCACTGCCGGCGCCGCTGCCGGAGTCCAGCAGGTCACGGAACGAGGTGTGCGCGGCCACCTTGGCGGCTGCGCTGTAGGTCGGCGAGGAGGGCGCTGGCATCGGGTGGCTCCGGTCAGTCGGACAACTTCTCGAGCGCCAGCAGCCGGAGGGTGCTTTCGTCGGCCGCGGGCGCGAAGAATTCGGGGGCGGTCAGCCAGCAGCCGGTCGGCGTGGCGACGATCAGGCGGCTGTACGTGCGCACCAGGCGCTCGACGTTCGCCTCGGTGAAGGCATCGACCGGCTGCCAGCGCAGCTCGATCACGCGGTCGGCTTCGCTGAACCCGTAGTCGTTCACCACGGCCCCACCGTCCAGGGTGGCGATGCGGTTCATGCGGCGCCGCACCTCGCCGGCCGTCTGCTCGGGCACGCAGTCGAGCGCGACATGCCCCAGCGGGTCATAGGTGGTGGTGCTGATGAAGTGCAGCATGGTCAGTTCCCCAGCAGCATGGCCAGGCCGTCGCGGTTCGCGCGGACCTGTATCGTCCGCAGGATCTCCCACATGAAGGCCTCAAGGTGCGGCTGCAGTCCGGCGCCGTCGACCTTGATCACGCTGTCGCCCTTCTCGATGGCGCGCGTGCGGGCCTGGATCTCCTTGATCTGCGCGTCGATCAGCTTGCGCTGGTCGCCGAGCGCCGACTGCCGCGCGGCGTTCTCCTGCTCGATCTGCTTTTCGATCAGGCGGATCGCGGCGAACGACAGCGAGTCATAGTCCTTCAGCAGCCCGAACAGGTCGCCCAGCAGGTCACCGGTGCTGGTGACCGTGTTGTTGATCGACTCGAAGGATGCCTCGATGCGCTTGGTGTCGGCCTCGATCTGCGCGACGTTCAGCGTGACCTTGGCCTCGATGAGCTTGATGCGCTCGTTCGAGGCGAGCTTCTCCATTTCGAGGCGGAATGCCTGCGCCTTCTCTTCGGCCTCCTTCGTCTCCTTGGCCTGGCGCTCCATGGCCTTGGCCACTTCGTCGACGCCTGCGCCGGCCTTCTTGCCGGAGCCCTCCAGCTTGGCATAGGTGGTGTCAAGGCTCTTGAGGCCGGCTTCGAGCTGCTCGGCGCTGATCTTGCCCGACTCGAAGGCGTTAAAAAGTGACTTCTGCAGCGTCGACAGGCTGGCCGGGTTGGCTGCCTTCTTGATGGCCGCCTCGAAGGCCAGCGCGAACTGCTCGCCGTTGGACTTCGGGTTCTTGGCCAGCGCCTCCAGATCGGCCGCGATCTGCGCGATGCCTTCGCTGGTCTGCTTCGGGTCGACGCCGAGCTTCTTCAGCAGGGCGTCGAGTTCCTTGGTCGCGGCGCCGGCCTCGTCGGTCGGCTTCTTGACCTGCTCCATGCCCTTGGCGATGTCGGCGCCGGCCTTGGTGCCAGCGTCGCCGGCCTTGGTGAAGGCGTCGAAGAAACTCTTCGTCGAGTCCGCGGCCTTGTCCAGCGACTCGCGGGCGTTGTCGGCGAAGCCCTTCCAGTCTGCGCCCAGGATGCCCCACTTGGCATTGCCCGACGACTCAAGCAGATAGAGGATATTCCCGATGGTCTCGCCGAACAGCTTGATAGCCGACAGCGCGCCGCTGATCGTGGCAGTCACGGCCTTGATGCCGCTGACGAGGATGTCAAAGGCGCCGGCCTTGCCGACATCGACGAATGCGGTGTCGATGGCGTTTTTCAGCCGGTTCAGCGACGCCGTGTAGCCCTCGAACTCGGCCGCGGCGAAGGCTCGGTTCAGTTCCTGCGCGAAGCGCGGCAGGAAGTCGACCGCGGCCAGGTTGCCAGAGCTGACGAGCTTGTCCAGCTCCTCGGTCGTGACGCCCATGGACTTGGCCGCCAGCTGGAAGGCGCCGGGCAGCCGCTCGCCGAGCTGGCCGCGCAGTTCTTCGAGGCTCACCGTGCCCTTGCTGACGATCTGCGAGATGGCCAGCAGCGCGCCCTCCGTGTCGGCGGAGGACTTGCCGAGCGCGCCCATGGCCTTGGACACGGCCTCGAAGATCTCGCGCGTCTGTTCGCCTTCGAGTGCGGTGCCCTTGGTGGCCGCGGTCAGTGACAGGTAGGCGTCGGCGGTGCTGCGCAGCTCAAGGCCAAGGCGGTCCGCCAGGTCGACCACATACCGCCACTCGCCGGCTGTGTCTGCGCTGGCGCCGTTCAGCGCGCGCAGGCCGCGCTCGAATCGTTCAAGCGCGACATTGGCGTCGATGAATGCATTGACGACCAGAGAGGCGGCCAGCGCCTTGATGGCGTGGAGGTGTCCTCCAGGCTGCGCACCTTGTCGATGACCTGCGCGGCCTTCGACGACGCCTGGTCGTCGCCTTGGAACAGGATCTCGACGGTCTTTTTCAGGTCAGCCACCGCCGGGGCTCCTTGTCACTTCGTGCCGCGGGTCCGCTCGAAATAGGCAGCCCACAAGGCCAGTTCTTCGTCGGTCACGAACCCTTGCGGGATCACGTCGGGCCGGTGCTGGTAGAGGAAGCCGCCACGCTGCTCGATGAGCTGCATGCTCGCCATCAGGCCGTGATCGGCTGCGAGGCGGCCTCGGGCTTTCCCAGCTCGGCACCCTTGCCGGTCAGCTCGGTGATCTCGTTGGTCAGGTTCAGGAACTCGACCGGGAACGTCTCGGCCAGCTTCACGGCCACGGGCAGCTCGACCGTGGGCGACACGCTGCCCATGACCAGCATTTCCAGCCGCTTGGCGATCTCGCCCGGGGTGTCCGCGCTCAGGCCCAGCGCCTTGCGCACGGCCTGGGCCTGGTCGCCGCCAGTGGCGATGGCGCGAACGATGGCCTCGACGCTGCCCTGACGCTTGCCAGCCTCCATGGCGCGGTGCAACTCGGACGCGGACAGGCCGCGCACCGTCCACCGCGCCGGCTCGCCGTCGGGGAAGAAGGCGGCCAGCGACTCCACCTCGACGACGGCCGTGCGCGGCTTGAACTCCGCGCGCTCGAAGGCGGCAGCGTCGAACGGCATCAGCTGACCTCGCTGGCGGCCTGGGTCGCGCTGATCGTGCAGGCGGCCTGGATGCCGTCGGCGGCCGGGAACGTGCGCGAGATGCCCAGCTTGCCCTGCGTCAGCATGTAGGGGCTGGCGTAGCGGTCGGGGTAGAACCGGAACCACAGGATCTGGTTCTTCAGCGCCACCAGCGGGTCGCTCACGCCATCGTTCAGGTAGGCGGTGAAGCTGCCCTGATTCAGCGTCGACGCCGAACTTCCAAGCGTGGTTCCGTAGATCTGCGTCGACGTGACCGAGTGCGACGTCTCCGGCGGCACGAAGTCGGAGGCCAGCGACACGTCGGAGAAGACCGGCGCGGAGTAGCTGGCGAAGGTCTTCTTCGCCGTCGGCCCGGTGTGGCTGGCCGGCAGGGCGTCGACGTAGGTGATCTTCCCGCCCGAATAGTCCACCGTATACGGGGGATAGTCGGCGCGCTCGCGGTGGGTGCCGACGACCTGGAAGATCTCCGACGCTGCGATGACGCCGGCGCTCACGCTGGTGGTGCGCACCTGGGCGATCTCGATCGCATCGACAGCGATCAGCGGCGGGCCGCCGGCCGTGCCGCGCGTCTCGCTGAAGGCCGTCGAGTCGGTGCCGGCCACGGCCGCGATCGCGCCGGAGCTGTTGATGATGATCGACGTGATGTTGTGCGTGTCGCTGCTCACGCCACGGGTGACGCTTGCCGACCCCGCGCTGACCGACGTCACGACGCCGTTCAGGTTCAGCGTGCCGGCTGCGACGGTCACGGTGTCATTCGACGCATGCGTCGACACGGCGAAGCCGGTCAGGATGCCATTCGGCCGGATGACCGGGGCATACCCGCTGCGCTGCGACCAGAGGCTGGCCGCGCTGGTGAAGGTGGTTCGGTCGCCGCTGTCGGTGAGTGCCGACATGGCGGTGGCCGTCTGGCCGGCCTCGTATTGCAGTTTCGCGTTCTCGGCGGTCGCCATGGTGGGCGCTCCTTTGGATCAGGTGGCGTTCTTCGGGGGGCGCCCGCGGCGCTTGGGCATCTCTGCCGGCGCCGGGGCACGAGCTGGTGCACTGCCGGATCGAAGTTGTGTGCAGCGATCCAATGCCAGCCGCGCGGGCCGTCGCGCTTGACCTTCACTCGCTGGGCGTTGGTCATGGCGTCAGCCCAACAGCAGAGCGATGTGCTCCTGCTTGTTCGCCTTGGACCCCCAGGCGATGCCGACTTCGTAGGCCACCCGGCGGCGCTGGCGGTACATGGCGATTTGGAACGCCAGGCCGCTGACCGGATCCTGCAGCTCCATCACGTCGTCGGCCGCATCGCCACCGCCGGGCATGGCGGGTGCCCGCGTGACCAGTTGGATGGCCGAACGCGCAAACGCCAGGTTGGCCGTGTAGCTGTTGCCGATGGTGATCTCGTTCGCGTCGGCGCCAGCGATGAGCAGGCCAGGCTTGTTGATCACGATGTCGCCGCCGGTGGACGTGGTGCCGGTGTTCACGACGTACTTGTTTGCCGTGTCGCCAGCGTGCGTGATGACGTCGCCGGCCCGAATGCCGGTGCTGTTCACCGTGCCGCCTTCGACCGTCAGCGTGGTCTGCCCGATGGCTTCGCCGGCCGCCGCGAAATCGTAGCCAGTGCCGGCGCCCTTGGTGTGCGACTTGGCCTGACCAGATTCACGCACCGCAAAGCCGTGGATGTCGAGCAGCACGCCACGACGCAGCAAGTCCGTCGACCCTTCGGCATCGACGCCGCGCCCGCCCTGCTTGCCGCGGAGGTTGGCGCCGGCCGCGGTGGAAAGCACCAGCTGCAGGTCGGTCGTCGGAGCGCCGTTGTCGACCAGGATCTTGCGCACCTGTGCCGCGTCGCTGTAGTCGCCGGCCGTGCCGAAAGGCGCGGTGCCAGCGGTGCCATAGGCCCGGGAGGCGTAGATGTAGTAGCCGGCCAGCTCGGCCTCGATCTCGTTCACCAGAGCGCGCATCGCCTGGGCGAACTGATCACGCAGGATCTGGTTGAAGTAGCCGGCATTGTTCATGCCGCGCTCGTCCTCGCCGGTCCAGTAGAAGGTCACCGACTTGGCCGAAGAGATCGACATCGAGTCGTTGCCGATGGTCGAATCCGAAGGATCCGGCCCGGTTGCGGCGGCGCTGATGCTGGCCGTCGAGTAGGTCGGAACGACCGGGAAATAGATGGTCTGCCCGACAGCCGCGCGCTCGGCGCTGCTGTTGCGGGAAACGGCCGGGATCATCCCGGTCAGCTCGCGCGACACGGTGTCGAGCGCCTGGTGCATCGTCGGGACGAGGTTGGTCAGCGTGTTGGGCATGATCTTTCCAGTTAGGAGTCAGTCAAGGTGGTCGCCGCCCAGTCGACAGTCGCCCGCTGCTGCGGACTCATTGCGTCGTACTGAGCGCGCGTCATCGTCTTGCCGCCCCCGCTTCCCGCGTTGGCTTGGCGAACGCCGGCACCTCCCGTGCCCGCTGCTTTCAGCAACTCCGGCCGGCTCTTGGCGATGCCAGCCACGCCGTCCGCGACCGACACGAGCTTGCCGTCGTCGGTCTTGAACAGCAGTTCGTCGCCTTCCCAGGTCAGCCGTTGGTCAACCCAGGTTTCGACGACATCCCGCGCGACGAACTCGTAGCCGCCGAG
>JAGVUU010000295.1 GCA_019136105.1 Gammaproteobacteria bacterium | reverse complement strand
CCTCGCCTTCGACTACGGCGCGAAGCGCATCGGCGTCGCGGTCGGCCAGACCACTACGGCCACCGCCAGCCCGGCCGGCGTGATCCCGGTTCACGGGGAGCCCGACTGGGCCGCCGTCAATCGGTGCATTCGCGAGTGGTCACCGGCCCGGCTGCTGGTCGGCGTGCCCTATAATATGGACGGCACCGAGACCGTCCTCACCGCAACGTGCCGCGCCTTTGCCGCAGAGCTGGCGCGCCGTTTCGGCCTGCCGGTGGATCGCGTGGACGAACGCCTCACCTCCGCGGCCGCCACGGCGGACCTGCGCGAGGCGCGACGCTCGGGCGCGCGCACCCGCCGCGTCAGGCGCGAGGACATCGACGCCCACGCCGCGCGGCTGATCCTCGAGACCTGGCTGCGCGGTCCCGCACACTGACCTTCGGAGCAGCCCTTGACCACCGACACCGGAGCCGAGCTGCAGCGCGACCACGCGGGCCGCCTGCGTCACCTCCTCACCCTCGAAGGCCTCTCGCGCGACGAACTCACGCACCTGCTCGACCTGGCGCAGTTCTACGTGCGCGTGCCGGGCGAAGTGCCCGCGCGCGACCAGGGCCTGTGGGGCCGCACGGTGGCCAACCTGTTCTTCGAACCGAGCACGCGCACGCGCGTGTCGTTCGAACTCGCCGCCAAGCGCCTCGGCGCCGACGTCGTGAACCTCGACATGCAGTCGTCGTCACGCGTCAAGGGCGAGACGGTGCTCGACACCATCTACACGCTGCAGGCGATGCTGGTGGACGTGTTCGTGATGCGGGACGCCGAGCCCGGCCTGCCCGCCTACGTCGCCGCGCACGTCGCGCCGCACGTGAGCGTGGTCAACGCGGGCGAGGCGCACGTGTCGCACCCCACGCAGGGCCTGCTCGACGTGCTCACCATCCGCCAGCGCAAGGGTGACCTCGGCAACCTGAGTGTGGCGATCGTGGGTGACCTGAGCCACTCGCGCGTGGCGCGCTCGACCGGGCGCGCCCTGCTCACGCTCGGCGTGGGTGATCTGCGGCTGGTGAGCCCGCCGAGCCTGATGCTCGAACCGCATGCACTCGCCGGCGCGTCGCGTCACCATTCGCTGGCCGAGGGCATCAAGGGTGCCGACGTCGTGATGACGCTGCGCATCCAGCACGAGCGCATGAGCGCCGAGGACAAGCTCGACGCCGCCGCGTTCTACCGTGAGTGGGGCCTGAGCGCCGAGAACCTCAAGCATGCCCGGCCCGACGCGATCGTGATGCACCCGGGCCCGATGAACCGCGGCGTCGAGATCACGAGCGACGTGGCCGACGGCCCGCACTCGGTGATCCGCCAGCAGGTGACGAACGGCGTCGCCGTGCGCATGGCGGTGCTCTCGACCATCGTGCGCAACGTGCAGGAACGCAACGTCGAGGCGGGCCGGAGAGCCGTATGAGCGAGCGTGCACACCGTGGCACGATCTTCGTCGAGGATGCCGAGCTGCTCTCGCAGCAGGAGTTTCCGGGCCGGCAATTCGTGATCCGACTGCGCGCGCCGAAGTGCGCGGCCGCCGCGACGCCCGGCAGTTTCGCGCACCTCACCGTCGACCCGCAGATCCCCATGCGCCGGCCGCTGTCGATCCAGCGCGTGGATGCGAAGGCGGGCTGGGTCGAGATCCTCTACAAGATCGTCGGCCCCGGGCTCGAGGCATTGTCCAAGCGTCCGGTGGGCAGCGCGATCAGCGTGATGGGCCCGATCGGCAACGGCTTCATGCCGTCGCCCGAGCGTCCGCGCACGCTGCTCGTGGGTGGCGGCGTGGGCATCCCGCCGATGGTGTTCCTCGCCGAGTCACTCAAGGAGCGCACCGACGCCGAGTGGAAGCCGCTGGTGCTGATGGGTTCGGAGATTCCGTTCCCGTTCCCGACGCGGCCTTCGACGATCCTCGTGCCCGGCATCCCGGACGGCGTGATCGCCTGCATGCCCCTGCTCGATGGCTGGAACGTGCCGAGCCGGCTCGCCACACTCGCGGGGTTCCCCGGGTGCTTCGACGGTTACATCACCGACCTTGCCGCCGCATGGTTGTCGTCGCTCGATGAGCGGGCGCTCGCAGAAGTCGAGATGTTCGCCTGCGGCCCGACGCCCATGTTGCAGGCCACCGCACGCGTTGCACGCCGCTTCGGCGTGCCGTGCCAGGTGTCGCTCGAGGAGTTCATGGCGTGTGCGGTCGGCGGGTGCGCCGGTTGCGCGGTGCCCGTGGTCACCGACGCGGGCTTGGCGATGAAGCGCGTGTGCGTGGACGGGCCGGTATTCGACGCCAACGCCGTGTATCCGCCCGCAGCTTGAACTCGACGAACCGCCCATGGCAGGTCGCAGCCAGCAGGGGTGCCGAATGTCGCTCGCGCTCTACGCCCATCCCTTCTCGTCGTATTGCCAGAAAGTACTCGTCGCCCTGTACGAGAACGACGTGCCGTTCGAGTATCGGTCGCTGGAAGATCCGTCGGCGATGGCGGAGCTC
>JAGVUU010000224.1 GCA_019136105.1 Gammaproteobacteria bacterium | reverse complement strand
GAGACGCCATGCCGCTCGCGGCTGCCGATCACGATCAGGTCGGTGGCACGCGTCTGGGCGATGCGGACCACCTCGGTCTTGATGTTGCCCGTGTGCACGAGCCGCTCGCAGTTGTCGAGCCCGAGCTTCGCCGCGAGCTCGGCGATGCGCACGCGTGCGCGCTCCACCAGCTCGCCCTCGATCTGCACGGCCGGCAGCAGCGCCTCACCCATGGGCTCGACCGGCACGTATTCGACGACGTGCAGCAGCGTGAGTTCGGCGCCGAACGTCGCAGCAAGCGCCTTGGCGCGTTCCGCCAGCTTCTCGCTGTCGTCGGTCAGGTCGAGGCAGAGCAGGATCTTCTTGTAGTCGCGCATCGTGGTCTCCTGCAGGCGCCAGGGGCGGCTGTCGCACCGATTATAGGTCGCGGCCCTCCTCCGACCAATCGCGGGCTCCCGACCCGACGAGTTCGCGGGCGAGGGCGGCGAACAGCGCCGGGGGCAGGGTCTCGGGGCGGGCCGACGGATCCACGCCCGCGGCCGTGATCTGCGCCTGGGTGAGCAGCCCGCCGAGCGAATTGCGCAGCGTCTTGCGGCGCTGGGAGAAGGCCGCAGCGACGACGCGCGCGAAGGCGTTGCGATCACCGTAGTCGAAAGGCGGCTGCTCGTGGGCGCGCAGGGCGAAGAAGGTCGACACCACCTTGGGAGGCGGCGAGAACGCCCCGGTGCCGATGTCGAACAGCGGCTCGACGCGCACCCACGGCGCGAGCATCACCGTGAGGCGGCCGTACTCCTTGCCGCCGGGCCGGGCCGCCATGCGGGAGACCACTTCCTTCTGCAGCATGAAGTGCATGTCGGCCACTGCGTCGAGCTGGCCGACGAAGTGGAACAGCAGTGGCGTGGAGACGTTATAGGGCAGGTTGCCGACCAGGCGCAGGCGCGGGCCGTCGCCGCGCAGGGCGCGAAAGTCGAAATCGAGCGCGTCGGCGAGGTGGACGCGCAGCTCACCGTGACCACTGCAGCGCCGTTCGAGCTCCGGGACCACTTCGCGGTCGATCTCGACCACGTCGAGCGACCCGGCTGCGTCCAGCAGCGGCACGGTGATCGCCCCGCGCCCGGGGCCGATTTCGACCAGCCGGTCGCCGGGCTGCGGCGCGATCGCACGCAGGATGCGGTCGATCGTCCCCGGGTCGTGGAGGAAGTGCTGGCCGAAGCGCTTCTTCGCGCGACTCAAGGCCGGTGCCGCGTGCAGAGCTCGACGGCCAGCCGTGCCGCCGCGATGAGGCTGCCCGGATCCGCACGGCCGGTGCCCGCGAGGTCGAGCGCAGTGCCGTGGTCCACGGACGTGCGCACGATCGGCAACCCGAGCGTCACGTTCACGCCTGCGCCGAATGCGGCACGCTTCAGCACCGGCAGGCCCTGGTCGTGATACATGGCGAGCACCGCGTCGTGGCCGGCGATTCGCTCCGGCAGGAACGCGGTATCCGCCGGCACCGGCCCCGTGAGCTGCAGGCCGGCGGCACGCAGGCGCGCGAGCGTGGGCTCGATCACGTCGAGTTCCTCGCGGCCGAGGTGGCCGCCCTCGCCGGCGTGCGGGTTGAGCCCGCAGACGAGGATGCGCGGCGCGGCCAGGCCAAACCTGGATTTCAGGTCGGCGTCGAGGATCGTCAGGACGTCGGTCAGGCGCTCGCCGGTGATCGCCGCGCTCACGTCGGCCAGCGGCAGGTGAGTGGTGGCGAGCGCCACGCGCAGGCCGCCGCCCACGAGCATCATGACCGGCAGGCAGGCGCCGGTGCGTTCAGCGAGGTATTCGGTGTGGCCCGTGAACGGCACGCCGGCGTCGTTGATGATGCCCTTGTGCACGGGCGCGGTGACCATCGCGTCGAAGCGGCCGGTGGTGCATCCCTCGACCGCGGCATCGAGCACGTCGAGCACGTAGCGCGCATTGGCGGCGTCGAGCCTGCCTGCGACGCTCGGCACCGCGAGCGGCACGTGCAGGACGTTCGCCTCGGGAATGGGCCGGCCGCTGCGCTGCTCGAGCAGGGCGCGGTCGCCGATCAGCACGATGCGGGCGTCCGGCCAACCGGCACCCGGGAGTGCCGCCGCCAGCTCAGGGCCGACGCCCGCCGGCTCACCCGTGGTGACCGCGATCGTCGGCGTGGCGGCGCCCGGGCTCACAGGCGATATTCGACGAACGCCTCGTCGCGCAGGCGGCGCAACCAGATCTCGGTTTCCTCGTCCGCTTTCGACTCGCGCAGCTGCGCCACGCAGCGGTTACGGATGACGTCGTCCGTTGCGTCGTAGGTGCGGCGGCCGAGCAGCTGCACGATGTGCCAGCCGAACTGCGTCTTGAACGGCTGGCTGATCTCGTTCTCGGCGAGCATGTCGAGCTGCTGTTCGAACGCCGGCACGAAGGTGCCCGGCCCGACCCAGCCGAGGTCGCCACCCTTGGCGGCCGAGCCGCCGTCCGCCGAGTTCACCGAGGCGATCGCCTCGAAGCTCTCGCCCTTCAGGATCCGCTCGCGGAACTG
>JAGVUU010000166.1 GCA_019136105.1 Gammaproteobacteria bacterium | reverse complement strand
GCCCGCAGCCTGCTGCTGCCGCAGGTCAATGTCGGCGGCCAGATCTACACCGCGAACAGCGATGGCGAGTCCACGTTCCCACAGGTGGATCGCACCACGGGCAACATCGTGATCGTGGGCAACCGCAGTTCGACCGACGTGAGCCAGTACTGGGACTATTCGGCGCAGCTCACGCAGACCGTCTTCCGCTGGGACCAGTGGCAGGGCCTGCAGCGCGCCGGCTCGGAAGTCGCGCTCGCCGAGGCGAACTACCGCGCTGCTCAGCAGGACCTGATGGTGCGCGTGTCGCAGGCGTATTTCGAGGTGCTCGCCGCCGAGGACACGCTGGCCGCCGCCGAAGCGACCGCCCAGGCGTTCGCCCGCCAGCTCGAGCAGGCCGAGAAGCGCTTCGAGGTCGGCCTGATCGCGATCACCGACGGCGCTTCGAGGTCGGCCTGATCGCGATCACCGACGTGCAGGAAGCGCGCGCGGCGAACGACAGCGCCACGGCCGGCGTGATCCTCGCCAAGCGCGTCCTGGCCACCGCGCAGGAGCGGTTGCGTGAAATCACCGGCGACGCGTTCACGTCGCTGGTGAAGCCGGCCGACGACATGCCGCTCGACCAGCCGCAGCCCCTCGACGAGCAGACCTGGGTGGACCAGGCGCTCGAGCAGAACCTCGACGTGATCGCCGCCCGCCTCGGCGTGGACATCGCGAAGCGCGACGTCAAGGTCGCCCAGGCGGGCTACATGCCCACCGTCGACCTGTTCGCGCAGTACGGCGAAACGAGCCGCGATGCCGAGCAGACCAACCAGTCCTTCGATCCGTCGGGCACGCTCGGCACGGGTGACAAGGTGCGCGGCACCGCCGATTCCGATACGACCAACGACGCGGTCGGGCTGCGGGTCAACGTCCCGGTCTTCAAGAGCGGCGGCACGAGCTCGCGCGTGCGGGAACAGGTTTACCTGCATCGCGCATCGCGCGAGAAGCTCGAAGGCTCGCAGCGCGCCGCCGAGCGCGAGACTCGCGACGCCTACCTCGGCGTGATCGCCGAGAAGGCGCGCGTGGGCGCTCTCAAGCAGGCGGTGAAGTCGAACCAGACGGCACTCGAGGCCACCGAAGCCGGCTTCGAGGTGGGCACGCGCACCACGGTGGACGTGCTCGACGCACGGCGCCGCCTGTTCGAGTCGCAGCGCGACTACGCGCGCAGCCGCTACGACTACCTGATCAACCTGGTGAAGCTGAAGTCCGCCGCGGGCGTGCTCGTGCCGCAGGACCTCAACGCGATCAACGGCTACCTCACGACGCCGACGACGCTGCCATCCGTTCGCCCCGGCCCGGCGACTAAGCCGGCCGGCTGAGCAACGGCGCCACCATCGCGACGAGCCGCGTGACCGCACCGCGGCTCTGCGCGACTGCCTGACGCCCGCGCTCGCCGTCCGCACGGCCGCGGGCGGGGTCGTCGAACCAGTCGCAGGTCTTCTGCGCGAGTTCTTCCTTGCTGCGCACGATGCGCAGTGCACCGCACTGCTCGAACAGGTCCGCCACGTCCTGGGCATTGTGATTGTGCGGCCCCGACAGCATGGGCAGGCCGAGCACCGCGGGCTCGAGCAGGCTGTGGCCGCCGACCGGCACGAGGCTGCCGGCGACGAACGCGACGTCTGCGGCCGCGTAGAACATCTGCAACTCGCCGAGCGTGTCGACGAGGAAGACCGTGTGGCGCGCCGAAGGTTCCTCGCCCGAGCTGCGGCTCGCAAACTCGACGCCGCGCTTGCGCAGCAGCGCACGCACCGACTCGAAGCGCTGCGGGTGCCGCGGCACCAGGATGAGCAGGGACTCCGGATGCCGTTCGCGCACGATCGCGTGGGCCGCGAGCACCGCGTCCTCCTCTCCTTCGTGCGTGCTGCCCGCAATCCACACCGGCCGGTGGGCGGCCACGCGAGCACGGAAGGCCCGGCCGGCCTCGACCGATGCGGCCGGGATCTCCATGTCGTACTTCACGTTGCCGGTGACGCGCACGCGGTCGGGCGCCGCGCCGATGATCCGGAAGCGCTCCGCGTCGGCCGCAGTCTGCGCGCCGATCAGGATGCCGTGCGACAGCGTCTTGCGGAACAACGACGCGAGGCGGCGATAACGATCGACCGACCGCGTCGAGACACGCGCGCTCGCCATCACCAGTGGGATGCCGCGCGAACCGAGCGCGTGATAGAGCGTCGGCCAGATCTCGGTCTCCATGATGATCGCCACGCGCGGCCGCGTGCGATCGAGGAACCGTCGCACGGCGCCCGGCAGGTCGTACGGCAGGTAGCAGTGGAACACGGTGTCGCCGAACAAGGCGCGCGCTCGTTGTGCCCCGGTGGGCGTCACCGTGGTCACGACGACCGGCAGGCCGGGAAATTCCTTGCGCAGCGACTGGATCAGCGCGGCGGACGCCTGCACTTCGCCCACGGAAACGCCGTGCACCCACAGGCTCGGACCCGGCGGCTCCGGGCAGTCGAACCCCATGCGCTGGCCGAGCCGGCCGCGGTACTCCGGGTTCCACAGCGCCTTCCACGCCTCCATCGCGATCACGACGGGCGCGAGCAGATAGATGAGCAGCACGTACACCAGTCGCATCAGGCGTCCTTCAGTCCCTGCAGCAGAGCCTGCCACGCTGCGTCGTCGAAGCGGCCGGGCGGCATTGTGGCAGTGACCTTGCGCAACGAGCGCTGCAGGCGCTCGAGCACCGACTGCTCCCAGGCACCGCGCGGCCGGATGCGGCCGCGATCGAAATCGAGCACGTACACCGCGCCATCGTCACCGAGCAGCAGGTTGTGCGCGTTCAGGTCGGCGTGGTGCACGCCGTGCGCGTGCAGCCGGCCCACGCATGCTCCCACGGCGCGCCACGTCGCGGGCTCGAGCGGCCCCGTCGACAGAGCGTGCGTCAAGGTGCGGCGCGTGGGCAGCTCTGCGGT
>JAGVUU010000269.1 GCA_019136105.1 Gammaproteobacteria bacterium | reverse complement strand
GTCGACCTCCTGCATGCCATGCAGGCGCTCTCCCAGCTGAGCTATGGCCCCACGCGAAGGGCCGGAATTCTGGGGTAGCCCGGCAGCGAAGTCAAACGCGAGCTGCGAACACGGTCACAGGACGCCGGCCGTGCGGTCACTAGACTGCCGGAGATTCGCAGCCTCGCCCAAGGCAAGGCCCATCGTTCCTGGATCCACGGCGGCAACGCTCGCAAGTGCATTCGATTCCTGAAAAAATGACGGGCAGTTCCCGGAGCGGCTGCGGCGCCGCGGCCTCGGGCAAATGGGTGCGCTCCGCCCGCCGCCACATGAGGTGACGGTTTGTCGATTCGATTCTTCCGGATGTACCTGAAGGTCCCGATCGTGCTGCTGGCGCTGATCGAGGGCTCGTTGCTGGTCTTCGCGCCGTACCTGGCCGCCGCACTGCGCTTCGACGGCACCTCGATCCAGGAGGCCACCGAGACGGGTCGGCTGCTGCCGACGGCCCTGCTGTTCGCCGTGTTCGGCCTGCTGTCGTCGTTCGCGGTGGGGCTCTACTCGGTGCGCCAGCGCAGCACCTTCGCGGGCCTGCTGGTCCGCATCATCGCCGCGATCGCGAGTGCGGTGGCCATGTCGATCCTCGCCTTCTACCTGCTGCCGGCCATCGCGATCGGCCGCGGCCTGCTCGCGATCACCGCGGCGATTGCGGTGGTACTGCTCGCCGGAACCCGCCTGCTGTTCGAGCGCATCGTCGATCAGGACACGTTCCGCCGGCGCGTGCTGGTGTTCGGCGCAGGACGACGCGCCGCCAGCCTGCTCGAGCTGCGCCGCCGGTCGGACACGCGCGGATTCCGCATCGTCGGTTTCGTCGCCTCCGAGGGCGACGCCGTCAGCGTGCCGGACGAACGGTTGCTGCCGCGGCCCGACGACTTGTTCCGCTGGTCGGTCGGTGCGGACGTGGACGAGATCGTCGTCGCCATGGACGACCGGCGCCGGGCATTCCCGATGCACGAGTTCCTGGAGTGCCGCATGGCCGGCATCGACATCTGCGAGCTGCCCACGTTCCTCGAGCGCGAGACCGGCAAGGTCCGTCTCGACGTGCTGAACCCGAGCTGGATCATTTTCGGCGAAGGGTTCCGTGCCTCGCCGTTGCAGCGAGTGCTCGAACGGGGCTTCGACGTGCTCGCAAGCCTCTGCCTGCTGGTGCTCGCGTCGCCGCTGATGCTGTGCGCGGCGGTGGCGATCCGCATCGAGGACGGCTGGCGCGCACCGGTCCTGTACCGGCAGCGCCGCGTGGGCCGCTTCGGCGAGACCTTCGACGTGCTCAAGTTCCGCAGCATGTCGGTGGACGCGGAGAAGGGCGGCGCGGTCTGGGCCGCGAAGAACGACCCGCGCGTGACGCGCGTCGGCGCGGTCATGCGCAAGACCCGCATCGACGAGCTGCCGCAACTGGTCAACGTGCTGCGCGGCGACATGAGCTTCGTCGGCCCGCGCCCGGAGCGGCCGGAGTTCGTCGCGCAGCTCGAGCAGACGATTCCCTACTACCGAGAGCGCCACACCGTGAAGCCCGGCATCACGGGCTGGGCCCAGCTCTGTTACCCCTACGGTTCCACGGAGAAGGATGCGCTCGAGAAGCTGCAGTACGACCTGTACTACGTCAAGAACCGCAGCCTGCTGTTCGACCTCGCCATCCTGGTGCAGACGGTGGAAGTGGTCGTCTGGGGCAAGGGTGCCCGCTAGTCTCCGGCCCGGGTGACGGCGGTCACTGTCGCCATGCCAGCTCTCGGCCTCATCTCCTACGGCGCCGCGGCGGTCGGCTTCCTGCTGCTCACCCTGCTGCTCGCGACAAGTTGGGAGGGTCGCGCACAGGGCGTGCGGCTGGTGGGTGCCTGCGCGGTCACCACGCTGTGGGCGGCCCTGCTCGCGCTGTCGTCGCAGCGCGGCGCGGTACCGGTACCGACGCTGCTGCTCGCCGAGTTCCTGCGCTACGGGGCGTGGTTCTTCGTCCTCACTGGACTGGCGCGCTCGGCGGGCATCGCCGTCGTGCTCGGCCGGCTGGTTCACGTCGCGTGGCTCGGCGGCGCGCTGGTCCTGCTCGGCACGCCGTTGCTCGAGCGCGCCGGCTGGCGGGTGCCCGAGCCGGTCGCCGTGCTTGCCAATGCAGGCCTTGCGATGGCGCTGCTCGGCTTGATCCTGCTCGAGCAGCTGTTCCGCAATGCCCGCGCCGAAGGGCGTGACGCGCTCAAGTTCTTCGTCATCGCGGTCGGCGTGATGTTCGCGTACGACCTGTTCGTGTACTCCCAGGCGCAGCTGCTCTCCGGGATCGAGCCGGCCTCCTGGGATGCCCGCGGCCTCGTGGTGCTGCTGATGGTCCCGCTGCTCGCGCTGGCGGCAAGGCGCAACCCGCTGTGGTCGCTGAACGTCTTCGTATCGCGGCACGTGGTGTTCTACACGACGTCGTTCATGGTGATCGGCCTCTACCTGCTGCTGATGGCCGGCGGCGGCTACCTGATCCGGCTCTACGGCGGCGCGTGGTGCTGCTGGCGCTGATCGCCTCGGGGAGCCTGCGGCGCCGCCTGAAGGTCTTCCTCAACAAGCACTTCTTCCGCAACAAGTACGACTATCGCATCGAGTGGCTGCGCTTCATCCAGACCCTGTCGGCCCCGGAGGAGGGCGTCGACGTACGCGACAACGCGGTCCGCGCCATCGCGCAGATCATCGGCAGCCCGCGCGGACTGCTGTACCTGCGGACTCCGGATGGCGAGAGCTACAAGGTGGCCGCATCGTGGCCGCCCGTGGCCGAGGGTGATGCCCGCGAGCCGCCGCTCGAGCCGGCGGACGAGATGGTCGGGTTCCTGGCCCGTCACCAGTGGGTCATCGACCTGCGCGAGTTCGAGGCGACGCCGGACGTCTACCAGCACATCACG
>JAGVUU010000313.1 GCA_019136105.1 Gammaproteobacteria bacterium | reverse complement strand
ACTACAAGCGCATCCTCGAGATCTGCCGCCCGTACCTCGGCCTCGTGGTGGGCGAGTACACGGACTGGCACCCGCTCGTGGATCGCGGCCGTCTCTTCCCGGAAGACACCGACCAGACCGATCCCTGGCAGTTCAAGAACGTGCGCGTCGTCTGACGCGCGCGGCGCGTCAGGCGACGCGAAGTGAATAGTGATTGGTGAATGGTGAATGGAGGGAGAACCTCCGGCCATTCACCATTCCCTGTTCACGAGTCACTCCTCATAGCGGATCCCCGCTATGAGGTAGCTCCGCCGTCCCCCCGGCACCTCCACCGTCACCTCGTCATCGCGGCGCTTGCCGAGCAGCGCCCGCGCGAGCGGTGAGTCCATGCTGACGTAGCGGCGCGCCGGTTCGATCTCGTCCGGGCCCACGATGCGCACCTCGCTCTCGTGGCCCTCGTCGTCCTCGATCGTCACCCAGGCGCCGAAGAACACGCGGCTGCGGTCGTCGGGCGGGCGGCTCACCACCACGAGCCCGTCGAGGCGCTTGCGCAGGTAGCGCACGCGGCGGTCGATCTCGCGCAGTTGCTTCTTGCCGTAGATGTACTCGGCATTCTCCGACCGGTCGCCCTGGGCGGCGGCCTCGGCGACGGCGCGGGTCACCTGCGGGCGGTGGATGCGCCACAGGTAATCGAGCTCCTCCTGCAGGCGCCTGGCGCCCTCGGCGGTGGCGTACTTGGAACCGGGAGGTTCGGGCCGGCGGTAGCGCGTCATGCTTTCGACGACTCGTGCGACAGTGGCCCGTGCAGTGTGCGCCGGGTCACGGATTCCGGGGGTGCGCCCCGGTAGCTTCCGGGCCCATGGCCATCAAGTACTACGCCCATTTCCTCGTCGACGAGCCCGACCCGCGTGGCCTGCAGGAGTACCGCGGCGTCGTGGAACTCGACGGGCTGCCGCGACGCTCCGGCCGCGAGCTGCGCGAGGCGGCGAACATCATCGCCCGCAACATGGGGCGCTCGCAGCGCGACGTGAAGGTGCTGCAGTGGGCGCGACTGCACTGACGGCCTGACCTCCGGTTCCCCTGGCGGACTCGTCCCTTCCCTTCGACCAGAGTCCGCTCCTCGACCCCGGGCCACAAACCCGGGGTCATTTTCTTTCAGAGTCATGGGCGCGCATTCTAGGCGCGCATGGGCTTCAAGGATCACTTCTCGCGGCAGTCCGCGCAGTACAGCCGCTACCGTCCGGCGTACCCGCCTCGGCTCATCGAGTTCGTCGCGACGCAGGCCCCCCGCCGGCACGTCGCGGTGGATTGCGCCACCGGCAACGGCCAGGCCGCCGTCGCACTGGCCGGGCACTTCGATGCCGTGCTGGCCGTGGACGGCAGCTCGAGCCAGCTGTCCCGCGCGCGTCCGCACCCGCGCGTGCACTATGCGGCTGCGTTCGCCGAGCGGCTGCCGCTGCGTGACCGCAGCGTCGATCTCGTGGTTGCCGCACAGGCGGCGCACTGGTTCGACTTCGAGCGCTTCCACGCGGAATGCCGGCGCGTGCTCGCGCCCGACGGCATCGTCGCGGTCTGGACCTACGAGAAGTTTCGCGTGAACGACGCCGTCGACGCGGTGATCGACGATTTCTACGTCGATGTGGTGGGCCGCGACTGGCCGCCGGAACGGCGCTACGTGGAGCAGGGTTACCGCACGTTGCCGTTTCCCTGGCGCGAATTGCCGGCACCCGTGTTCGCGCTCGAGACCGACTGGGAACTCGGGCAGGTGATGGGTTATCTCGCCACCTGGTCGTCGGTGCAGCGCTACCAGGAGCGCACCGGCGAGGATCCGTTGCCGGCGCTCGAACCACGGCTCGCCGCACTGTGGCCACGGTCCGTCGCGTTGCGCCTGCACTGGCCGGTCCACCTGCGTATCGGGCGCGCCTGATCTTCTATACTCCGCCGCCACTTGGCCGGCCCGGTTCGTGGGCCGGCCGCACCACTGCACGGAGATCAACGGATGTTGCGCCGGTCCCTCTTCCTGGCCTGCTTGCTGACCCTGTCCGCCAATGCCGGCACGCCGCCGCAAGCCGGGTCGTCGCCCGCGGCCGCGGTGCGCCCGTCGGGCGTGACGCTCGCGAACTTCGACAACAGCGTGCGTCCGCAGGACGATTTCTACCGTCACGTGAACGGCGCGTGGCTGGCGAAGACCGAGATTCCCGCCGACAAGTCGAACTATGGCACCTTCACGAAGCTCGCCGACGACGTCGAGGTCAACCTGAAGGCCATCGTCGCGGAAGCCGCTGCTGCCGGCGCCGCGAAGGGCACCGACCAGCAGCTGATCGGCGATTTCTACGCGGGCTTCATGGACGAGGCGCGCGCCGAGCGCCTCGGCCTCGCGCCGCTGGCGCCGGAGCTCGCCCGCATTGCCGCGATCAAGGACCGTGCCGGGCTGCTCGACTACATCGCGCACGCCTACCGCGTCGGCATCGACACGCCGGTCGGCTTCGGCATCATGCCCGACGCCAGGCGCCCCGACATGTACACCGTCTGGACGGGCCAGTCGGGCCTC
>JAGVUU010000180.1 GCA_019136105.1 Gammaproteobacteria bacterium | reverse complement strand
GCAAGCTCTACCTTGCTGTTGCAACCCAACGTTCTTGCTACCCCCGGTGGCCGTAGCGCTCAACGGGTGGACTCGACCGCCTGGGGGTGCACCACGGGTTCGGGCTCGTACCGGACCACAAGATCGCCGTAGAGCGGATCGTAGTAATGTCCACCCTCGACATAGTCGCGGTTCCAGATGCGCTTGCCATCACTTCCCACTCGGTACACGTATGGCGAGAGATGCAGTCGTTCCCGATGCCACCGGCCTTCCGCCCCGGACGGAATCTCGGTGCCGCTGCCGTACAGCATCAGCCCACCCTCAGCGCGGACTTCGTGCTGGGGTGCAATATCCCGATACTCGTGACTCACATTTATCAGCTTGTGGCCGAGTTCGTGGGCCAGCAGGCGGCGACCGGCGTCATTGCGAGTCACGGTGATGACGCCGCGCAGGTGTTGCGGCAGGTCATGGTAGCTGTACGTGGGGAAGGAGAGCCCGCCGGTCGAGATCGTGCGAGATTCCCAGGTTCTCTCGTCCACTGGCTCGAAGAAGGACATGAAGACGTCCTGCAGGATGATGACGTGAACCCTCCTCGCGGCCAGCTCGTCGCGCTCCACGATCGAATCGAAGGCCAGCCGTGCCTCGGGTGCCAAGGACGACTTCTGACGGACTGAATCGACGTACAGGTTGACGCGACGACCGGGCGGCGTCTTGCCGTTCATGTCATTCGACTGGATCTCCAGGTATTCCGGAGCCACCGTGCCCGTCTTGATCCAGGCCAGTCGAAGCTGGACCCCAGCCGCCGCGAAGATTTCCTGCGCGTTGCTGAATTCCGCGAGGAACCGGTCCACCGAGAACGTCTTCAGGAAAGCTGGGTCGAGGTTCTCCGGCAGGTAGATCCCGATGTCCACCGTCGGTTCGCCCGCACGAAGCTGCGCGTTGATCCGTTCGACGTCCGCCTCGCGAATCTCCCTCCACTGCACCGCCTCGGCATTGGCCGCGAACGGCGCAACCTCCACCAGGACCAGAGTCAAGATTGCACAGATGCCCGCCCACGAGAACCGAGTCACGATCGCACCCCCCCGATAGATGAACGATGTCGCCGCAGGCTACCAGTTGGGGTCCATCTTGGTCTGGCCAGGGAAATGGACAACCTTGTCCCCATACAGGGGATCGTAATAGTGCCCCCCTTCCTTGTAGTCGGGGTTCCACTGCCTGGTGCCGTCGCTGCGCAGCCGGTAGAGGAAAGGAGACATCAGCAGGCGCTCCAGATGCCAGCGGCCCTCGGCGCCTGACGGGATATCCTCGCCGCTACCGTACAGCATCAAGCCCCCTTCGGCGAAGACTTCGTGTGCCGGGTTGGTGGTCTTGTATTCATGGCTCACGTTCATGACCTTGTGACCGATCTCGTGAGCCACCGTTCGGCGTTGTCGGCCCGGCGTTGACAGGTTGGTAATCGTGATCACGCCGCGAAAAGCCGGCGGCATGGTGTTGCAGTAGGAATAGCTTGGGAACGAGAGGCCGCCGGTCCGGACCATCTTGATCGTCCAATTCCGGCCCTCTGCCAACTCTGTAAAGGGCATGATCACGTCCTGAAGGGCCACCAGGTAGATGGTCCTGTCATTGTCGCGATCCGGCTCGATGATGCTCTCGAACGCATTGCGCGCCATCGCCGTGAGTTCGGTCGGGTGTCGTTTGCTCGATTCGTAAGAGTTCACATACTCGGTATCGGGCACCCGGGGGATTTCGTTGGCCTGGATTGCCAGAAACCGCGGGTCGATTGCACCCGTCTTGACCCACAGCAAATTGATCTGGACTCCGGTCGGCTCGTAGATCTCCTTGGCTGCGGCGATTGCATCCAGCATCTTTGCCAACGTCACTTTGTCGAACGCCGGATCGAAGTTCGATGGCAGATAGACGCCGACGTCCATCGTCAGTTTTCCGCGCACCAGATCCTTATTGAAGTCAGCGAGGTTGACCGAGTCGACCTTGCGCCACACAACGGGTTTTGCAGTCTCCGCGGCGTGTTCGGCGGGAACGGTGCGGCCCTGCACCTGTGGAGGCGACAGGGCGGCCACCGCGACCAGCAGCAAGCAAGAAATGCGCATTGCGTGCTCTCACCGTCAGTATTTGATGTTCTTGACGAGCTCGTCGAAATTCGGGTTCACGCTACGCGCGAAGACCACGGCCGGATGATCAGGCTTGAGTGCGTTGAAGTAGAAGGCTTCCCCTTCCTTCCGCTCCTTGTCGACCATGGCCTGCATCGACTTGATGCCACGGCTGAAGGTCTCGTAGCCATCGTTGGGCGCCTTGCCCTTGACGATCAACAAGAGGGCCCCTTCGGGGAACGGGGCTTCCCAGCCGGTCGGCATCTTGTCGCCGAAACGGAACAGCGATCCCGCCTCCATCACCTGGCGCTTGCCCTCGCTGGCAAGGACCCATCTGCCCCTGACCGTATAGACGATACTGCCGGTGTCATGGGGGTGTTCCCCAAGAAACATGCCGGGCTTCAGTTCGATGAAGAACGCACGGTTGTTCTCGGCGAACAGAAGTGGCCCGAACAGGCCTTCGTGCGTCAGCACCGCAGATGGCGACGACACGGCCTTCTCGATGTCCGGAATGACCTCGACGTTGGTCGCTAGCTGGATATATTCGGGCGAAACGGCGGTTGCCGGAACTACACGCTTGGCTGCGACCGCAGGCTTGGCGTGGTCATGATCCGCGCTGTCCTTGTGGCCATGATCCTGGGCCATTGCGCCTGCCGGCAAGAGCAGCGCGATCAGGAAAATCGGAAACTTCATGTCGATATCCTCTTGTCTTTTGGGTTGCAGATAAAGTTTCGGAACCAATCAGCGCGGGGGCGGGCCCGGCGGGCCCGTCTCCCGCGATGCTTCACGTCACTTGCCCAGGGCCCAGTTGACCCTGAGGTAATAACGCGTGCCCATCAGGTCATAGGTCATCGTGTCAGTGTTCGCATCGATCCAGCTCGCGTAGAACGGCGCGTCCTCGTCGAAGATGTTGTCCACACCGACCGCCAGGCGGACGTCGTCCGTGATGGAATATGCAAACTGCAGGTTGTGGTACATGACGGCGTCCACACTGCTGCCAATTCCACTCGGGACATTGATGTCGTCGGCTGCACCGATGTATTGCATGTTCCAGTTGGCCGTCCAGAGGGCGCCGCTGACCGTTGCACTCGCGTTGCCGCGCCAATGCGTGTAGCTGCCTCGGCCACCGGTGATATACCCGGCGTAGTCGATCGGTACCGCACCTGGAAATGCGCTGACCTCGTACGTGTCGAGATACGACACTGTCACGTCGAACACAGCCGCATAACTGCGGATGTCCGTGTCGAACGTGATGCCGAGGTCGATGCCGGATGCGTCTTCCGAGCCGATGTTCGATGGCTGCGCAGAGAGGAAATTGACCTCGCCGGTCAGCGAGTCGCGAGTGTGGTGCTGCGGCGCACAGAACGGGTGGCTCAGGCCGACGGAGTTGTAACACTGCGAAAGCTTCTGGCTGCCCGGTATCGATTGGATGGAATCGCTGATCTGGATATCCCAATAGTCGATGGTGGCCTGCAGTCCCGACAGGAACGACGGCTGCCAGACGAGACCGATCGTCAGGGTATCGGCGCTTTCCGGCTGCAGATCGGAATTGCCGCCCACCGTCGTGCGGATCACATTACCGATCTGTGTATAGCCAACCGGCACGCCCGCCGCTTGGCAGTTCTTGTAGATGTCGCTCGTCGGGCTTTTGGTCGACCAGCCGCTGCACGGATCCGCCGTGGTCAGCTGCGCTTCCGATACCCCGCCGAACAGTTCCGGAACGTTTGGCACTCGAAACGCCGTTGACGACGTCGCCCGGAGCTTGAGTCCATCCACGACGGTCCACAACAGGCCGGCCTTGTAGTTCGTATCGTCGCCGAACAAGTCGTAGTCGGAATAGCGGGCTGCGAGATTCGCCTCGAGGCTTTTCACCATCGGCAGGTCGCGCAACAACGGCACGGAGAACTCGGCGTAGAGTTCGTTGGCCTTGATTTCGCCCGAGATAGGGCTCTGCTGGTTCGTGTTGGCGATGCTGGCGACAACCAGCGGATCGGGATCGCGCCAACCCTTGTCCTTGCGACTTTCTGCGCCCGCGGCGAAGCCGAGCTTTCCGGCAGGCAGGTCGAACAGGAAGCCGGTAATGTTGGCCGTCAGTGACGTTTGCTCGTTGCCACCCGTGTCGCGGCGGACGAACATGATGTAGTCGATGGCCTCCTGCGTGATGTCGCCGACGCCAAGGTAATCCGCACACGGCACCGTCGTGCCATTGCAGTTGAACATCGTCTCGTACACACGCTGCAGGTTGGCGACATTCGTCGACCCGTCGATACCCGTGTTGCGTCCCTTGTTGAACGCGATATCCCAGTTCCAGTTGTCGCGAATCCGGCCCTCGAGGCCCACGACGACCCGCCACGTGTCGGTCTCCTGGAAGGTGTCGCGAACGCCGGTTTCGACGAGCCGACGGCGATCGAGGCGGATGTCCTGTCCTGTCGGGTTGGTGGGGTGCGACGCCGGAATGTTGAAGTTCGAGACTCCCACGCCCGGCACGTAGTAGCTCTGCAGGGTTGCCGGCGTGGCGATCTGGCTCGACTGCCGGTTCGTGAAGGTGACTTCCGTGAAGAACTTCGTGTTGTCGGCCACCTTGTAGTCGCCGAACAAGGCCACCGACGTATTCTCGATCGGGTTGACCGCGTTGAGCCACTGGAAGTACGGGATATTGTGAACCGCCGGGACATACGGCTCATAGAAGTCGCCGTTCCCGCCGGGCACCTGGTTGAAGTTGATCCGTTTGCCACGATCCGGACCGGTCAGGAACGTGGCGCGTCCACCCGAGGTGCTGGCCGACCCGCTGCAGACGAGTTTGTTGCCGGAGATCGCCAGAGCGCAAGCCTGGCGGTCCGCCATGTTGATCTCGTCAAAGTCGCTGTATGACAGGGCCGCCATCAGGCTGCCGGCGTCATTGGTCACGCCGAACGTTGCGCTCGCGGAGATTTCGGTACCGTCGCCGCGGTCCGTGGTGCCGTACTTGGCTTCCAGGTCCAGTCCCTCGAATTCGGACTTCGTGACGATGTTTACCACGCCCGCGACGGCATCGGCGCCGTATAGCGCGGAGGCACCATCCTTCAGAACCTCGATCCGCTCGATCAGAGATGTCGGGATCATGTTCAGATCGACGGCGCTGTTGGCGCCGGTTCCACCGTACACGACACGGCGTCCATTCAGCAGCACCAACGTACGATTGGAACCGAGGCCACGGAGATTTACCTGCGCCGTTCCCCAGCCGCCGCTGGTCCAGTAGGCATTGGTCTGGTTGCCTGCAAATCCTGCCGAGATGGACATGCGCTGCAACAGGACTTCGGTCGAGGTCACGCCGGTGACGGCAATGTCCTCGGCCGTCAGGACAGCGACGGGCCCCACGCCATCCTGGTCTTGCCGCCTGATGCGGCTGCCCGTGACCGTGATTTCTTCCAACGCCGCCTGCTTGGCTCCAGTCTCCTGAGCGGAGGCCGTGCCGGCCGCGGCTGCAAGCACAGCGGCAATCGCCGCATGCAAAGGAACTCGTTTCAACGCTTTCATCGTCAATAACCTCCCGTCCGCAGCGAAACTAAGATAAGGCCTGGTGCTCGGGTCACCCCGCGCTTTCCCCCGAAAATCCGCAAACCATTCCGCGCGGCGTGAGCGCGCGCAGATCCCCCGCCAGCAGAATCCGGGCCGACTCGATGTCCGGTGCAAGCTGTCGGTCCCGGTCCCAGAAACCCACCTTCCCGCGCAACAGGGCACGGGCTTCTTCGATGGCAGCCGACGACCGGAGTGGGCGGCGCAGGTCCAGGCCCTGGGCAGCCGCGAGCCACTCGATTGCCAGCACGCCGAGAGTGTTCTCCGCCATCTTGCCGAGTCGCCTGGCAGCGAAGGTCGCCATGCTCACATGGTCCTCCTGGTCAGCCGAGGTCGGTAGGCTGTCGACCGAGGCGGGGTGGGCATAGGACTTGTTCTCGCTCGCGAGCGCTGCAGCCGTAACTTGCGCGATCATGAATCCCGAGTTGATGCCGCTGTCACACACCAGGAATGGCGGGAGGCCGCTCAACGAGGAGTTGATCAACAGCGCAACCCGGCGTTCGGAGATCGCTCCCATCTCCGCGATGGCGAGCGCGAGGGCGTCCGACGCCAGGGCGACCGGCTCCGCGTGAAAGTTGCCGCCCGACAGGACGCGATCGTCCTCAGCGAAGACGAGAGGATTGTCCGAAACAGCGTTTGCCTCGATCATCAAGTCCGCGGCCGCGTGCCGCAGCTGCGTCAGGCAGGCACCGAGCACCTGCGGCTGGCAACGCAATGAGTACGGATCCTGGACCCGCTCGCAGGTTGCGTGACTGACGACAATCTCGCTGCCTGCGAGGATCCGTCGAAAGGCGCTCGCTACGTCACGCTGACCGGCATGGCCGCGCACGAGGTGAATGGCGTCGTCGAACGGCGTATGACTCCCCATGGCGGCCTCGAGGGACATGCTGCCGATGACGATCGAGGCTGCCAGCAGATCCTCCGCCTGCAGCAGTCCCGCCAAGGCAAGCGCGGTCGATACCTGGGTTCCGTTCAGGAGGGCAAGGCCCTCCTTCGGACCGAGCTGCAGCGGCTCGATGCGCGCTTCCGCCAGCGCGGTACCGGCCTCAACGCGTCGCCCACCGAATTGCACCTCGCCTTCCCCCAGGAGCGCCAGCGATAGATGCGCGAGCGGCGCGAGATCGCCGGACGCGCCGACCGAGCCTTGGGACGGGATGCACGGCAGTATGTCGGCATTCAGCAGGTCGATCAGAGATCCGACGACCGCCGGCCGGACACCCGAGTAACCGCGAGCAAGGCTGGCGGCCTTGAGTGCGATCACGAGCCGGACCACCGACGACGGCAACAGTTCGCCCGTTCCTGCGGCATGCGAACGGACGATTGACTGCTGCAGCTCGAGCAGATTTGCTGCGGGAATTCGGGTCCGCGCGAGGAGTCCGAACCCCGTATTGATGCCGTACATCGTCTCGCCGGCATCCAGCTTTCGGCGGATCACTGCTGCGGATGCTTCGGTGCGGGCCTGCCAGCCAGGCGACAGATGGACGGCACGCGGGCCCTCCAATAGCGCACGTACGAGTGACAGGTCGATCGCGCCGGGGACGAGTTCGAGGGAATGACGACTCGCCGCCAGACTCATGATTCAGACCTCGATCCCGGGAAGATCAAGGCCCCGCTCGCGCGCACAGCGGCGAGCCAGCTCGTAGCCGGCATCGGCGTGTCGCATCACGCCCGTCGCCGGGTCGTTCCAGAGCACTCGGGCGATGCGCCGAGCAGCGGCCTCGGTCCCGTCACAGACGATCACAAACCCGGCATGCTGCGAGAACCCCATCCCGACACCACCACCGTGGTGGAGCGACACCCATGTTGCGCCCGAGGCGGTGTTCAACAGGGCGTTGAGCAGTGGCCAATCCGAAACCGCATCGGACCCGTCCAGCATGCCCTCGGTCTCGCGGTTCGGGCTTGCGACCGAGCCGGAGTCGAGGTGATCGCGGCCGATCACGACCGGCGCTTCAAGTTCGCCCCGTGCCACCATTTCGTTGAAGGCCAGGCCGAGACGCCTGCGGTCACGGAGGCCGACCCAGCAGATACGGGCCGGCAGGCCCTGGAACGCGATCTGGCGCTGAGCCATGTCCAGCCACCGGTGCAGCCGCGGGTCATCGGTGATGATCTCCTTCACCTTGGCGTCGGTGCGGCGGATATCCTCCGGATTCCCCGACAGCGCTACCCACCGAAACGGCCCGATGCCCTCACAGAACAGCGGCCGGATGTACTCCGGGACGAAGCCGGGGATGTCAAACGCACGGGTGGCCCCGGCTTCCATCGCCATCTGCCGGATGTTGTTGCCGTAGTCGAAGACCACCGCGCCGCGCCGCTGCATCTCCAGCATTGCCTCGACCTGGATCCGCATCGACTGCTTCGCGCGTTCGACCACCATCACCGGGTCGGCCCGGCGTCGCACGCCGGCCTCGGCGAGCGTCATGCCGACGGGCAGGTAGCCATGCAACGGATCGTGAGCGGAAGTCTGGTCCGTTACCACGTCAGGCGTGATGTTGCGGGCGACCAGTTCCCGGTAAACGTCCGCTGCGTTGCCGAGCAGAGCTATCGACCGCGGCGTTCCCGCGGTGTGTGCCTTGCCAAGCATGGCAAGTGCCTCGTCGAGTGATTCGGCTCTGCAATCTACATAGCGGGTGCGGAGCCTGAAGTCGATCCGGCTCTCGTCGCACTCCACGGCAATGACGGAAAATCCCGCCATGGTGCCGGCAAGCGGCTGCGCGCCGCCCATGCCGCCGAGCCCGCCGGTAAGAACCCAGCGGCGCTGCGGATTTCCTCCGAAGTGACGCGCGGCGCACGCAGCGAAGGTCTCATAGGTGCCCTGCACGATTCCCTGCGAGCCGATGTAGATCCAGGAACCCGCGGTCATCTGCCCGAACATCATCAAGCCCTTACGGTCCAGTTCGTTGAACTTGTCCCACGTCGCCCAGTTCGGGACGAGGTTCGAGTTCGCGATCAGCACTCGCGGAGCATCTTCATGAGTGTCGAAGACGCCGACCGGCTTGCCCGACTGGACCACCAGGGACTGGTCGTCGCGAAGTCTGCGCAAGGTCGACAGGATCTGTTCATACGCGGCCCAGTTGCGCGCCGCCCTGCCGGTGCCGCCATAGACGACCAGGTCCTCCGGACGCTCAGCGACCTCGATATCGAGGTTGTTCTGCAACATCCGGTAAGGGGCCTCGGACAACCAGCTGCGGCAATTGAGTGTTGGTCCGCGAGGAGCGCGAATACCCGGGGTCTTCATCTGGATGTTCGCGCTCATGTCCGATTCTCCATTACTCGCTCAACTGACTCGAGAAGCGCAACTGTCCGGACAGGTGATAGCGATTCGCGGGCGCCAGGATCCGCGCATAACTGACTAGGCCGACGTGCGACGATGTCACGCGCGTGATCAGCAGGCACGGCTGGCGGTCGCGGATATCAAGAGCCTTGCGCTCCAGTGCGTTCGGCAATCCCGCGGTAACCTGCTGATGAGCGTCCGTTAGAGGACAGACTCGCTGCAGGTACTGGTTCGGGGTTTCGGTAACGAAATCCGCGGTGATGTAGCCGGGCGCCGCGTCCGGACGCACGTAGCGGTATTCGAGCTGCACCGGTACATCGTCGGCGAGGTGGACGATCCGCGAATGGAACACCTCGTCGCCTGCCTTGAGATCGAGTGCATACGCGACCGCGGGTGGCGCTTTCTGCGCACAATGGTCCAGTACTCGACTCGCGTAGCTGCGACCGATCTCCACAATCTCGTCCGCGATGTTGCGGATGACCATGTATGACGAGCGCACGCCGTTGTTGGCAATGAAGCTGCCCGCGCCGCGCCGGCGGACAATCAGGCCATCAAGCGCGAGCTGGTCGAGCGCGCGGCGTGCCGTCATCCGGCTCACGTCGAAGAGCGCGCACAACTCGTTCTCCGACGGAGCGCGGTCACCCGGAAGCCAGGCCCCGGCGTTGATCTTGCGCCGCATGAAGTTCGCGATCACGGCGAACTTTGGATTGCCCGGTCGCTTCACCGGCTGCCCCCCGTGGGCCGGAAGACCCGGATAACCAGTAGCAGTCCGGTCAGCGCGATCCAGCCTGCGGCGGCTGCGGCAAGGATTACCAGTGGATTATTGAAGTCATCGCGCCCCACGTAATCCATCGTGTGCAGCATCCAGAAAAAATCGAACAAGCGCCAACTGTCGCCGCGGGCCGCGACGAACGCGCCATCCACTGCCGAGACATAGATGCTGGTCGATGAGTCATCCGCGAATCGCGCCTCCCAGGTTGGCCCGGATTTGCGAGTCTCGAGTGTCGGTCCGGGGTGCTGCTCGATTGCCAGCAGGGAACCCTTGCCCGCATACAGTGCCTGCGCCACCGCAGCCGCCCGTCGCGCGGTGATGACGACTTGTTCCCCGTCGCCGGCGTCATGCAGCTGGACGCCTGTCGGGGTCACGATCCGGTAGGCCCATTGGCCATCGACGGTCAGCAGCCGGATTTCGCTGGCGGACTCCAGCCCGAGCCGCAGCATCAGTTCCAGCGGCTCCAGCAGCTCTTCACCCTGCTCGAGCGTCTGCGCCGGGAGCGGCGTGACCAGGTTGTGGCCCTGAACATCGTGGTGGTCGGTCCACGCGAAAACCAGCCCGCTGATCGTCCACAGGAGCAACTGCAGGCCCACGAACAGCGCAACCCACTTGTGCAGCTTCTTCAGCAGCAGGAGCTTCATTGTGCTGCTCCCGCGTGGCCGCTCGCGCCTCGTCGACCGCGTGACGGCTGACGGCGACGACGCTGGAGGAAACCGAAGCTGAAATACAGCAACCAGATTCCCGACCCGGTCGCGAGGACGCCGCCTGCCGTCGCGATGCGCAGCAGCCAGTTGTTGACGTCCGACCTGTCCCTGTAGTCCATGATGTGCAGGGACCACAGGAAGTCGAACCAGCGCCAGAACCGGTGGCGACGAGTGACGAGGCGGCCCGTATCCGGGTGCAGGTATAGCGTAGTGTCCAGCCAGTCGTCGAAGTCGACCCTCCACAACGGCAACGGTCGCGACTGGAGTTCGGTGGGCTTCGCAGCCTCCGTGTCGATGAGACTTACCCTGGCGACCGCGCCATTGCCGGCGTAGTACGCGCGCGCCAGGTCGCCGATCCGTGCTGCCGGCAGCGGCGAGAGCAGCTCGCCGGTTGCTGCGTCGACCAGGAACACGCCGTCGCGGGCCTCTATTTCGTAGACGGGTTTGCCGAGGTCCGGCGCTGCCCGCAACGCTATGCTTCTGATGTCCTCGAACCGTGAGCGCAGAGACTTCGTTTCCACCACCTGATCGTTCGCGCGGAACGCTGGCTCGAGGTTTCGGACGAGCGGATCACCGTGGATGAAGTCGAGGTCCATCACCACCATGTAGAGGCCGCTGAGCGACCATGCTACAAGCTGCACGCCGACGACCAGCGCCAGCCACTTGTGCCCCTTGCGCGAGACGCGAGCGGCGTTCATGCGGCGACGACTCGGCGATACACAGCCGACCCCCTTCGCGTGTCATTTGATAAGTTGTATAGACAACACGCGAGCCGACGTTAGCACCGAATTCCGTCGCTGTGCAATACCTGAGGCTCGTGGAGCCAGGAGGCTTCATGTACCCGCCATTCGGCCCGATGTGGTCTTCGTGTGCCACGGCCGTGCCCGTGAACAGCATCATCGCCATGGAGCATCCAGTGCGGTCTACCAGTCTCCTCGGCGTCACCAGTATGGTCAGTTGGCGGCGGCGCCCGAACCTGCGCCGCGGCATCCAGCTGCGGACCGGCTTTGCGGACGTGAATGTCGCCCTCGGCAAGGGCAATATGGAGTGCTCGCTGGAGCGCGGCATCAAAATGCTCGGTAAGGTCCGCGGCCGTAGCCGACGCACGTTCGTCCAGCATCGCCTGATCCGCTGCATGAACGCTCGGCTTCCTGCGGCTGCCGACAGCTGCCGCCTGGGGCGCCGCATCGAGGTCCGGGTCATAGGCATGTTGGTCTTGCCCTGGTCCGGATCAGAGGCCGGATCGGAAACGCCGACCGCACGGTTCAGGTAACTCTATTTGCCGACCCCTGCTCCAGCTCCCGTTGTATGAGCCTAAATCCTTGCACGGGATCGATCAGGGAGCGAGTCACCCGACCTGGCTCACTTCCTGAGCCCGCCGCACGCGGCGCTCCGTCCATGCACCCAATCCATCTGCGCACCGTCGGCGACCTGATCGCACACCAGCACACCGTCGGCCTCTACTGCCACCATCGACTCACCGTGCTTGAGCGTGACGTACTCGACCGACTGCGACGATCTTGCCGCCCCTCACCGCGACGACCTCGGCGGTCGATGCCGGCGTCATTACGCTGTCGCAGGCGGAACTTGCAGCGATGATGGGCATGTCGAGGCAGATCTTGAGTACGCTGCTGGGCCGCCTCGAGACACGCGGACTCATCACGGTCGGATTCCGCAGCATTCGCGCTCCAGCTTGAGAGGTGCACCTGACGTCTGAAGCGGGCCCGCGAGGCATTCATCGAGCGGTCAGCAGCGCCACGAATGACCGCTATCGGCGATGGCATCGTATGGCAGGTTGTGGCCGACTTGCGTCATCGGCGAGTGTCCGCTTTCTTACCCGATATCAATCGGCCGGTCTAGGCCGGACGACTGGAACTCCTGCGGCTGCTCCGAGCCGATCGGCGCCCCGGACGTCATCCGCCACGACCCTTGCGGCGTCCTGATCGCGCAACAGCCGGCAAAGGCTTATCCCATTGGAGCGCGTCCATGCGAACGCCATTTGCATAGGCGTTGTACTGCCAACGCTCGAATCGCTCGAGGAGCAGCTTGTTCGTGTCATCCAGGCGCTTGACCTGAGCCTCGAGCTCTTCGACTCGGCGCACCGCAACCTCAAGCGTGAAATCGCGACGTACGACCTTCGCGGCGCTGCGCAAGTGAATCTGGCGAAGTTGGAACTGCTCCACGATGGTCGGGTGCAGGTACATCGTGTGCCGGGAGACGGACTCGACTCCGAGGACTTTCGCAACTCGAGCGCAGAACAGCGGCCAGGTCAATCTCCCATTCCAGCGGTCGAGTTCTCGCAACACCTTCGGCAGCGTGGCCTTCGTGATGACCTTTTTAGGCATTGGCCCCTCCAGCTT
>JAGVUU010000280.1 GCA_019136105.1 Gammaproteobacteria bacterium | reverse complement strand
GGCCCGCGCCGAATGGCTCGAGGCAAGCAGCGACCACTTCGTCATCTACGGCGACCAGGGCGCGAAGGCGATCCGCGAGTTCGCCGACCGGCTCGAGCGGTTTCATGCCGGCATGTCGGTCATCCTCCGCAGGCCGCCGACGCAACCCAGCCCCTCGAACCGCGTCAGCGTCTACGTCGTCACCAACGAGGCGAAGGTCCGTCAGGTCCTGGGCGCGACCAACCGCTACCTGGCCGGCGCATACCTGCCGCGCGCCGGCGCCTCGATCGCCATCGTGCCGAAGCTGAAGGGCGCGCGCTCGAAGTACGACATGTCGGGCGAGACGATCCTGTACCACGAGTACGCGCATCACTTCCTGTGGACGTTGACGGCGCGCACGTTCCCGCGCTGGTTCATCGAGGGATTCGCGGAGTATTTCGCGAGCGTCAAGTTCAAGTCCGATGGCAGCATCGTGTTCGGGGTGCCCGCCACGCACCGCGCCGCGGAACTGGCGTACTCGCGTGACGTCCCGATCCGCACGCTGCTCGAGTTCGACGGCGGAGCCGGCGAGAAGAAGAAGGGCCACGACTCGTTCTACGGCCAGAGCTGGGTGTTGTTCCACTACCTGCAGACGGCGCCGGAGCGGGCGGGGCAGCTGCAGAAGTACCAGCAGCTGCTCGCGACGGGCGACACGGCGCTCGAGGCTGCCGAGGGCGCCTTCGGCGACCTCGACCAGCTCGAGAAGGACATGCTGTCGTACATCGGGCGGAGCAAGGTCACGACGTTCGTGGTCAACGCGCACGCGCTCAAGACCGGCACGGTCAACGTGCGCCCGCTGCGCGCCGGCGAGGCGGAGATGATGCCGGTCGTCCTGCAGTCGAAAGCCGGTGTCACGCAGGCGGAAGCGGTGGCGTTGTTGCCCGAGGCGCGACGGATCGAGGCGAAGTACCCGAACGACCCGGCGGTGCTGGCCGCGCTTGCCGAGGCCGAGTTCGACGCCGACAACGACGACGAGGCCATCGCCGTTGCCGAGCGCGCGCTGGCGATCGACCCCCAGCAGATCAGCGCGTACCTGCAGAAGGGCTATGCCCTGACACGCAAGGTGAAGGACGCGAAGCTTCCGTACTCGGCGTGGAAGGACGTGCGCAGCTGGTGGATCAAGGCGAACAGGGTCGAGAACGATCACCCGATTCCGCTGGTGCAGTATTACCTGAGCTTCGTGGAGGCCGGCGAGAAGCCGACCAGGGCAGCCGTCGACGGGCTCGTGTGGGCAATGCAGCTCGCGCCGTTCGATGCGTCGGTGCGCTGGCTCGTGGCCAACCAGATGATCCTCGACGATCGCTACGCGGAGGCTGCGAACGTGCTGGCGCCGCTGGCGTACAGCCCGCACCCGGGCGAGCACACCGAGCGGGCACGCCGGCTGCTCGAGGAAATCGAGTCCAAGGCGAAGGGCAGCGCGGCACCGCCGCAGGAAGCGGTATCGGCCGGCTGATCAGCTGGACGCGGGCAGCGCTCCGATCGACCGCAGCACGTCGCGGGCGATGCCCTGGCGCTTCGGCAGGTCGTCGGCGCCGTTCGGCGCCGTGCACCAGGTGCGCATCGGCCCCCGCGCGTTGGTCCACGACGAGAATCGTCCCCTCAGCGCCGGCGCGCTGGATGATCTTCGCCCAGCCGGGGTGTCCCTGCCGCGTCCCGGCGGCGACGTCGCCGGGCGAAACGAGGATCAGGGCCATGACCGCCAAGGCCACCCGTTCGATCATCGGTTCTCCGTATTCACCGGTGCCACCTGCAGGGACACCTGCTTCGTGCCATCGGCTACCCATTGTCGTCCAGCTTCTCGAAACCCAAAGCTGGCGTGGAACCGCTCCGACGCCGGATTCGGCGGATCGATGTCGAACTCGCAAGTGACGAGGCCCACGGCCGATGCCGCCGCGAACTCGAACATGTCGCGGTAGAGCAAGGTTCCCACGCCGTGCCCGCGGGCGGTGCCGGCGACGACCACCCGGTCCACGTAAAGGAATCGCGGGTATCGCTCTTTGAACCAGCGGTAGTTCGGGCTGTCGTAGTCGGCTACTTCACGGAACGCGAGCAGGAAACCGACGACCACTCCCTCGTGTTCGGCGACCCGGTGCAGGGCCGCCAACGCGTGCAGCTCCGTGAGGCGTTGCGGCGACAGCGGGCTCAGAAAAGAGACCGACGCCTCATTGAGCGCGAGGATCGCGTCGAAGTCGGTGGCCTGCGCATTGCGGATCTTCATGCGCCGGCGCGACGCATGAGCCGCCTGACGAGGCGACGGCGCGGCAACTCTTCGAACCCGTGACGGCGGTACAGCGACCGGACGCGCTCGTGGGCGGCGTCGATCTCGAGATCGAGCGCCGCACAGCCACGGGCTGCGCACTCGGCCATCACGGCCTGTAGGAACCGGGTGCCGAGGCCACTCTCGCGGTACGCCGGGTCGATGAAGATCTCCTCGAGCCATGCGGAGTGGCCGCCGTGCTCCAGCGCCCAGACGAAGGACACGTACGCCGCGCCGACTGTGCGCGTACCGACCTGGAGCAC
>JAGVUU010000232.1 GCA_019136105.1 Gammaproteobacteria bacterium | reverse complement strand
ATCGCGCGGGCAGCGTCGCCGATGCGCTCGCACGCCTTGCGCCCATGACCGCGCGGCGCGTCCGCGACGGCGTCACCGAGGACGTGCAGGCCGTGGAGCTCGCCGTGGGCGACGAGCTGGTGGTACGCGCCGGCGAAGTGTTCGCGGCCGACGGAATCGTGCTCGAGGGCGAAGGCCGCGTGGACGAGTCGATGCTCACCGGGGAATCGAACGCCATCGCCAAACCGCCGGGCTCGCGCGTGCACCAGGGCACGCACAACCTCGCGATGCCGGTGCGCGTGCAGGTCACCGCCGTGGCGGGCAGCACGGTGCTCTCGGGCATCGTCGCGCTGCTCGAGCGAGCGCAGGCCGAGCGGCCGCGGCTCGCCAAGGCCGCCGACCGCGCGGCCGCGTGGTTCCTCGGCCGCATCCTGATCGGCGCCGCGATCGTGTTCGCAGTGTGGTGGTTCGTCGATCCAACGCGTGCCTTTCCTGCGACGCTCGCGGTGCTGGTGGTCACGTGCCCCTGCGCATTGTCGCTCGCCACGCCCACGGCTCTCGCTGCAGCCACGGCCGCGCTCGCGCGGCGCGGGGTGCTGGTGGCGCACACCGATGCCATCGAGGCGCTGTCGAAGGCCACGCAGGTGCTGTGGGACAAGACCGGCACGCTCACCAAGGGCCTGGTGCGAGTCGAGGACGTGCGCACCTACGGCGACGTGACGAGCCAGCAGGCGCTCGAATGGGCCGCGTCGCTCGAACAGCTGTCGGAGCACCCGATCGCGCGTGCGTTCACGGTGACCGGCGCGCCCACGGTGCGCGCGAGCTCCGTCGAGGTGCAGGCCGGCCGCGGCCTCGAGGGCCGCATCGACGGCCACGTGCTGCGCATCGGCACGCGCGCGTTCGCGCGCGCGCTGCACGCCGGATCGCCGCCCGCGATCGAGTTCGATGCAGCAGCCGACGCGGCCTCGGGTGAAAGCTGGGTGTACCTCGGCGACGAATCCGGGCTGCTCGCGGCGTTCCGGCTCACCGACCCGCTGCGGCCGGAGGCCGGACAGTGCGTCGCCGGCCTGGCCGCGCTGGGCCTGCCCTCCGAGATCGTGAGCGGCGACGAAGCGGGCGCCGTGGCACGCATCGCCCAGCGCTGCGGCATCGACCGCCAGTCCGCGCGCCTCGCGCCGCAGGACAAGCTCGAGCGCCTCAAGGCCCTGCAGCGCGACGGCGCGGTGGTGGTCGCCGTGGGCGACGGCATCAACGACGCCCCGCTGCTGCGTGGCGCCGACGTGGCTGTCGCCATGGGCCGCGGCTCGGCCCTGGCGCAGACGAGCGCCGACCTGATCCTGGTACGCGAGTCGCTCGACGACCTGCCGCACACCGTCGCGCTGGCACGGCGCACGCAGCGCATCATCCGCCAGAACCTAGGTTGGGCCATCGCGTACAACCTGGCGGCGCTGCCACTCGCCGCACTCGGCTTCGTGCCACCGTGGCTCGCCGCGATCGGCATGTCGCTGAGTTCGGTCGTGGTGGTGCTGAACGCCATGCGGCTGTCGCGCGGCTCGATGCGACAGCGGCGCCCGGGCTGGCCCGCGAACCCCCAGGCGGAGGCGGCCTGACGTGGAAATCCTCTACATCATGATCCCGCTCGGGCTGGTGCTGGTGGCCTTCGGTCTGTGGGCGTTCTTCTGGGCGACCGGCACCGGGCAGTTCGACGACCTCGACAGCCCCGGCTGGACCGTGCTCGAGGACGACAAGGCTCCGCCACCCGACGACGCGCCTCGCAACGACGCATCCCGCAAGGACGAATCCCGATGATGACCCCGGATCCGGCCGCGCTGAGCCTCGGCGCCGCCTTCGTCGCCGGCATCGCCGGCAGCGGCCACTGCCTCGGCATGTGCGGCGGCATCGCCGGCGCGCTCGCCATGCGCCGCCCCCAGGCCGCGTTCGGCACCAAGCTTGGTTATGCGCTGGCCTACAACCTGTCGCGCATCACCAGTTACGCCATCGCCGGCGCGCTGGCGGGGCTGCTCGGCCGCACGCTATTGAATGCCGTTGACGTAAAGCCCCTCTCGATCGCGTTCCGCGTGGTCGCGGGCGCGATCATGATCGCAGCCGCCGCGCAGCTGATGTTCGGCTGGCGGCTGCTGGGCCCGCTGGAATCCGCAGGCTCGGGCTTGTGGCGCCGGATCGCACCCTGGGCCGGCCGGCAGGGCCAGTCCGGCGGCCTCGGCGGCGCCATCGGCTTAGGGCTCGCCTGGGGCTGGCTGCCCTGCGGCATGACCTATTCGATGCTGCTGCTGGCCGCCACCACGGCCAGCGTGACCACCGGCGCGGCCGTGATGCTCGCGTTCGGCCTCGGCACCCTGCCGTCGATGGTCACCGCCACCGTCGCCTTCGAGCGGATGGCCAGGCTGCTCTCGTCACGCGCCACCCTGCGCAACGTCGCCGGGGCACTGCTGCTGGCGTTCGGCTTGTATACGGCGGGGAGTGCGCTGATAAAGCTGAGGCCTGCGCCCCCGGCCATGGAGCAGCAGCAGGGGCACGAGCATATGCACCACTGAGGAGAGGG
>JAGVUU010000231.1 GCA_019136105.1 Gammaproteobacteria bacterium | reverse complement strand
GCTGCTCTGGATGGTCGGCGCATACGGTTACGACGCCGAGGCGGGCCTGCCCGGCGCGATCGCGCTCGCGGCCATCGTGCTGCCGTGGAGCCGCATCCTCAGCACGCCCGACAAGAACATCAACTGGACCTATGGGCTCGGCGCGAAGCGCGTGCCCTTGGCGGGCTGGCTGTTCGTGCCGTTGCTGTTCGCAGGCTTCGTCCTGTTCGTATTTGTACCGACCGACGCGTTCCTGCGCTTGGTCTGGCCCGGCGCCCTCTGATATAGTCCTCCCCAGCATCAAGAAAGGGGCTTTGCCCCGGCCAACCTGCCTCCCCGGGCAAGGTGGCGCGCGCCGCGAGGCGCGGATGCGGCCGGAAGGCAACGAAGCGGGTAGCTATCGGACCCTCCGGCGCTCGAACGTGGCCCCGGAGGGTTTTTTTTTGTTTCTGCCTCCCGCCCGTCGCGCGCCGCTCGTTGATCCCCGGTCAGGTCTGCAACGCCCGCTTGGGGCTATGGAGGTTTGACCATGTCGCCGATGACTTCTGCACTGATCAGTTACTGGCACCGGCTGCCCGCCGAGTCGCCGGTTGTCCGCCGCAAGACCCTGGACGCGATCCGCGAGCGCGTGCGCGCCGGCCTCGAGCCGCGCAGCGCGCTGGTGCCGTTTGCGCTCGGTGATGTCGATGACGGCATCGTGGTGGCCGCGACGCAGGCGTACGTTGCTGCAGGCGCCGGACCCGCGGATGCCGACGCACTGCACGAGGTGACCGAATGGGTGCGGCGTGGCCTCGCGCTCAACCGCGGTGCGGTGTTCGGGGGCCTGCTCGCCGCGGACGACGAACGCAGCATCGAATTGCTTGGCGCGTTGCGGCTCGTGCTGTCTGCGCCGGAGATCGAGGCGGTGGGTCGCGCGCTCGGTGCTCAACCGGGTCCGCGCGCACTTGCGTTCCTGCGGGATTGGCTGGATCTTGTCGCCGACGGCCCGCTGCACCAGGAACGCCGGGCGCTGCGCGCGATCGTCGATGGTGAACTCCACGCGCGCGCAGCCTGACTCGCGGGGCGCAGCCCGGAACTTCGGGGGGATCGACGTGGTTTCGAGCAACGCCGCCACCGTGGCGGACTACCTCGCCAGCCTGCCGCCGGAGCGGCGCAAGGTCGTGAGCGATTTGCGCAAGCTGATCCGTGCACACCTGCCGAAGGGGTATGTGGAGGTGATGCGCTACGGCATGGTCTGCTACGAGATACCGCTGTCGCAGTACCCAAACACGTACAACAAGCAGCCACTGTCGTACGCTGCGGTCGCGGCGCAGAAGAACGGCTACTCGCTCTACCTCACCTGCGCCTACCTCGATGAGGCACGCGCGCAGCGGCTGAGCGCGGCCCACGCCCGTGCCGGCAAGAAGCTCGACATGGGCAAGTCGTGCGTGCGCTTCAAGTCGCTCGACGCGCTTGAACTCGATGCAATTGCTGAGGAAATCGCCTCGACCCCGCCCGCGCAATTCATCGAGCGCTACGAAGCGGGCCGGGCCCAGAAGCCGACCTGAGGACGGACCTCAGCGTCCGTCCGGTGGCGGCGTCTCCATCGAGGGCGCGCGCACGGTGCCGAGCCACGCAGACGTGTCGCGCGGCTTGCGGTCCTTGAGCCACTCGAACACCAGCGAGTGCCAGTGCACACGCTGCACGTAGGCGCGCGTCTCGTTGAACGGGATGTTCTCGACCCACACGTCCGTTTCCATCGGCGCCGTTGCGAGCCAGCGCCGCGCCGCCGCGGGACCCGCGTTGTAGCCCGCGATCGCGAGCGGCCATTGGCCGTCGGCGCGATCGAGCAGGTAGCGCAGGAACGACGAGCCGAGCGGCACGTTCACTGACGGCTCCAGCAGGCTCGTTCGCGTGGGTTTCGGGAGCCCGGCCCGGCGGGCGGTCGCCTGGGCGGTGGGCAGCAGGAGCTGCATGAGTCCGTAAGCATTGGCGCTCGAAGCGGCGTCGGCGCGGTACAGGCTCTCCTGGCGGATGATCGCGTAGATGAGCGCCGGCGGCAGGCCGGTGAGTTCGGCGCCACGGCGCACCTCGGCGTCGAAGGGGCGCGGGTACAGCAACTCGTAGTCGTTGAACTGGCCGAGGCGCGCGGCGGCCGCGATGGCCTGCAGGTGCCAGCCCCAGCCCGAGGCGAGACGAATGGCCTGGAGTTGCTGCGTGGGCGTGAGCGTGTCGAACGCCACCTTCCACTCGAGATTGGCTTCGCTCTGCAGCTCGTTGAGGATCAGCTCGCGGGTGCGCACCAGCCCCGGGGCCGCCGCGACCCGGGCGAATTCGGCATCGTCGCGCGGCAGCGGCTGGAGGGTCGGCGTGAAGCGCTGCTCCGTGCGGGCCGCGGCAAGTGCGGCATACCAGTTGTCCGTCGGGAGCACGGCCGCGTAGCCCGCGCGTGCCGCGTCACGGTCACCGAGTCGTTCCGCTGCGCGGGCCGCCCAGTAGCGCCAGCGGTTCTGGTTGCGCAGCGTCTCGGGCATGGCCGAAATCGCGCGCGAGGCGCGCGCCCAGTCGCCGGCCCACAGCGCGGCGC
>JAGVUU010000272.1 GCA_019136105.1 Gammaproteobacteria bacterium | reverse complement strand
GGACATGGCGCGTGTCGAGGAGCTGCGCAACGCCATCGAGTCGGGCCGCTACACGGTCGACGCGGAGCGCATCGCCACGCGGCTGCTCGACATCGAGCGCGAACTCGCCTCGGTAGCGCGCCCGGCGCGCTGATCGCCCCCCGTGGACCACTTGGCGACACGCCAGCTCGCCTCGCGGCTCATCGCCGACGAACGCGCCCTGCTCGAACGCTTCGAACACCTGCTGGATCGCGAGGCGGCCGCGCTGCGGACCGACGACGTCAGGGCGATCGAAGCTGCCGGTGCCGAGCGCCAGGCCTGCTCGAGCGAGCTGCTGCGGCTCGACGAGGAGCGCCGCAGTGCCTGCCGCATGCTCGGCTTCGGCGACGGCCGCGACGCCTTCGAACGCCTGCTGGACGCGTGCGACCCAGGCGGCGACCTCTCGCGCCGCTGGCAGTCTTCGCGCGACGTGCTCCTGCGCTGCAAGGAATCGAACGACCGCAACGGCGCGGTCGTGACGGCGAAGCTGCGTCGCGTCGAGGCGCTGCTCGTCACGCTGCGCGGCGGCGAAGCCGGGCCGCGCGTCTACGGCGCCGGAGGACAACCGGGCACGGCGGCGCGCAGCGTCACGCTCGGCGTGGCCTGAGGCCTCACCACGCGCCGGTGTTCGGCATGCTGGCCCACGGCTCCGCGGGCGGCCGTGCCCCACCCTTCTGCAGCAGTTCCACCGAGATGTTGTCGGGCGAACGCACGAACGCCATGCGACCGTCGCGCGGCGGGCGATTGATCGTCACGCCGTGGTCCACCAGTCGCTGGCAGGCGGCGTAGATGTCGTCCACCTCGTAGGCGAGGTGGCCAAACGCGCGGCCGATGCCGTACTGCTCCGGATCCCAGTTGTAGGTGAGCTCGACCTGCGCCTGCTCGTCGCCGGGGGCGGCGAGGAACACCAGCGTGAAGCGCCCCTGCTCGTTGTCGTAGCGGCGGATCTCGCGCAGGCCGAGGGCGTCGCAGTAGAAACGCAGGGACTGGTCCAGGTCGGTCACGCGGACCATCGTGTGCAGGTACTTCATTTCGTTCACCGGGCAGGGGAGCAGGCCGCCATGTTAGCGATCCGCATCGCAGATTGCGGTGCTCCGGAGGCAGCAGCCTTGTGCACTGCAGGTGGGCGGGGCAGTCTGTGCGCGCCCTGCCCTGACGTGAGTCCATGATGCACCGCCTGATCCCGCCCGCGCTCGCCGCCGTGGCCGTCCTGTTCACCGGCTGCACCTCGACGCCTGCCGGACCCGTGGCAGATGCGCCGGGGGCAACTCCGCCGGCGCAGTTCAACGTCATCGGCCGCGACGACGCCCCGGTCACGATCATCGAATTCACCGACCTGCAGTGCCCGTACTGCGCCCGCTACGCGAGCCAGACGTTCCCGCGCCTGAAGCGCGAGTACGTGGACACGGGCAAGCTGCGCTACACGTCACGCGACCTGCCGCTGCCGTTCCACAGTTTCGCGCTGCCGGCGGCCGTGGCATCGCGCTGCGCCGGGGAGCAGGGCCGCTTCTGGGAATTTCGCGAGGCGCTCTTCGCGTCACAGTCACTGCTCGGCAGCGAGCCGTATGGCCGCATCGCGGGCCAGCTCGGGCTCGACGTCGAGCGGCTCGAGGCATGCCGCGCAAAAGGCGAACAGGAATCCAACGTGCGTGCAGACCTGGCCATGGCCGCACAGCACGGCATCGAGTCCACGCCGACGTTCGTCATCGGCCGCGTGGTGGGCGGCGAGTTCCGGGGCGAGGTGGTGTCGGGCGCGAAGCCCTATGAGTTCTTCGAGGCGAAGCTCGACGCGCTGCTCGCCGAGCCTCGCTGACGACGCGCGAACGACCTCAAGCCCAGCCGAGCCCCTGCGCGGCGAGTCCCGCCAACGCTGAGGCCACCAACGCCCAGTGCAGTTCGAGCTTCGTGCGCTCGAGCGTCCACCACACCGCAGCGGCGATTGCGAGCGCCGCCCAGCCGAGGCCGCCCTGCCAACCGTCGGGCAGGAGCACCACCCGTGCGAGCAGCAACGCCAGCGTGGCGATGATGCCGACGACGGCCGCCGTGATCGCCGCGAGCGCCGCCGCGATGCGCGGGGCGCGGGTGATTCGCTCGACGTACGGCGCGCCGAGGAAGATGAATACGAACGAGGGCAGGAACGTCGCCCACGACGCCAGCAGCGCCGCGATGACGGCGGCGACCGTCGGGTCCAGCGCGCCGGGCTGGTTCCAGCCCGCCATGAAGCCCATGAACTGCAGCACGATCACGAGCGGCCCCGGCGTGGTCTCGGCGAGCGCGAGGCCGGCGACGGACTGCTCGGCCGTGAGCCAGCCGAGGTCCTGGACGAGGTGCTGGGTCATGTAGCCCAGCACGGCATACGCGCCGCCGAACGTGACGAGCGCGGCTTGGGTGAAGAAGACGTACAACCGGCTCCACAGCGATTGCGGACCCAGCGTGAATGCGACGGCCAGCAGGGGGATCAGCCACAACGCCAGCCCGGCCAGCGCGACGCGCAGCGGCGCCCCGGCACCGGGCGAGGGTTGGGCCGTTGCCGCCGGCCGCGGCGCGCGCCAGGCC
>JAGVUU010000186.1 GCA_019136105.1 Gammaproteobacteria bacterium | reverse complement strand
GTTCGTCGTGTTGTGGGCGACGCAGGCCGGCATGTCGGTCACCTGGGTGCCGCTGGTGTGGGCCGCGGCCAGCCTTGCGAAGATGCTGGTCGCCCTGCCTGCGGGCGTCCTCTCGGACCGCCTCGGCCGTTTTCCGGTGCTGATCGGCGGCTGGTCGGCGCGAGTCGTCGTGCTGTTGCTGCTGGCGTTCGTCCAGCCCGGGGCCGTGGGCGTCTGGATCCTGTTCATCGCGTACTCGGCGACACTCGCCATCACCGAGCCGGCTGAGCGGTCCCTGATCGGCGACCACGCGGACGCGAGCGAGCGGGGCACGGCCTTCGGCCTGTATCACCTCACGGGAGGCCTGCTGCTGCTGCCGGGCGCGGTCATGTTCGGTGCGCTGTGGCAGGCCTGCGGATCCAGCCTGGCCTTCGCGACGGCCGCTGCAGTGACCGGCCTCGCTGCGATGGTGATGTCATGGTTCGCGCGACTGGAGAAACGGGTGTGACGACGACCGAGGAAGTTGCCGCGTTCATCGCGCGCGAGTTTCCGCAGACCAGGTGCGGTGTGCGGGAAGTGGGGCAGGGCGGCGCCGTCGTGTTCCACGAGATCGGGCGCGAGGAACTGCGGCCGGGCGGCACGGTGTCGGGGCCCACACTGATGGCGGTGGCCGACCTGGCGCTCTACGCGGCCATCCTCGGCGAGATCGGCATCGTGCCGCTCGCCGTGACCACGAGCCTCACGATCAATTTCCTGCGCAAGCCGAGTGCCGACCGCACCATCGTCGGTGTGTGCAAGCTCATGAAGACCGGACGGTCGCTGGCCGTCGGCGAGGTCTGGCTGTATTCCGAAGGACTGCCCGAGCCCGTGGCGCACGTGGTGGGAACGTACGCCATCCCGCCCTTGCCGGCGGCGGGCTGACGCATCAACCCTTCGCTGCGTGACGGGCCCTGAGTTCCTCGACGACGAGTTCGAGATCGAGCTCCCGCGACTTGAGCAGCACGAGCAGGTGGAACACCAGGTCGGCGCACTCGCTGACCAGGCCCGCATCGTCGCGCGACACCGCGGCCAGCGCCGTCTCGACGCCTTCCTCGCCGACCTTCTGCGCGATGCGGCCCGTTCCCCTGGCGAACAGCTTTGCCGTATAGCTGCTTTCCGGCTGGTCGGCGATGCGGTTGGCGATGATGTTTTCGAGCAGGGCGAGGAATGCCAGCCGCTGCGCGTCGGTCGACGCCGCATCGGCGAAGCACGACTCGGTGCCCTTGTGGCAGGTGGGCCCGATCGGGTCGGCCAGCACGAGGATTGCGTCGGAGTCGCAGTCGGTGCTCACGTCCACGACGTTCAGGTAGTTGCCCGACGTCTCGCCCTTGGTCCAGAGCGTCTCGCGCGAGCGGCTGTAGAACACCACCCGCCCGCCACTGAGGGTCTCGCGCAATGCTGCGTCGTTCATGTAGCCGAGCATGAGCACGCGGCCCGTGCGTGCGTGCTGAACGATCGCGGGCAGCAGGCCGCTGCCCTTGTCCCAGTCCAGGGTGCCGGCGTCGTCCAGGGTCACAGCCTCACCTCGATGTGGCGCTCGCGGAGATACCGCTTCAGGTCGGGAATCGCAATGGCGGCCGAGTGAAACACACTCGCGGCGAGTGCGCCATCGACATGGGCCTCGATGAAGACGTCGGCGAAATGCTCCGGCGCGCCGGCGCCGCCCGATGCGATCAGGGTCACCCGGCAGGCTTCGCGCACCTGGCGCAGTTGCGCGATGTCGTAACCGGTGCGTACGCCGTCGCTCGCCATGCAGTTCAGCACGATCTCGCCGGCGCCGCGATCCTGCGCCTCACGCACCCAGTCGAGCGTGCGGCGTGCCGTGCTGCGCGAACGCCCGGGGTCGCCCGTGTACTGGTAGACGAGAAAGTCGTCGCCCACGGTCTGGCTGTCCACGCCGACCACGACGCACTGCGAGCCGAAGCGGTGCGCGAGCCGGTCGATCAGTGAGGGGTCCGCGAGGGCAGGGGAGTTGACCGAGATTTTCTCGGCCCCGGAGTTCAAGACCGCCTCGGCATCCTCGACACTGCGGATTCCGCCGGCCACGCAGAACGGGATGTCGAGCACTCGCGCGATGCGCGCGATCCAGCTGCGGTCCACGGAGCGGCCTTCGGGGCTCGCCGTGATGTCGTAGAACACGAGCTCGTCGGCGCCTTCGTTGCGGTAGCGCGTGGCGAGTTCGAGGATGTCGCCCACGATGCGGTGATCGCGGAAACGCACGCCCTTGACGACCTGGCCGTCGCGGACGTCGAGGCAGGGGATTATGCGGCGGGCAAGAATGGCTCGATCTCCTGTGCCGTGAGGCGGCCCTCCAGCAGGGCGCGGCCGCTGATCACCGCCGCCGCACCGGTGGCTGCCAGGGAGTGAAGGTCGGCGGCGGCGCTCACTCCGCCCGAGGCCTGCCAGGCGATGCTGGGGAACCGGTGGACGCACTGCTGGTACAGGTCGAGGTTGGGGCCCGACAACGCGCCGTCCTTTGCGACGTCCGTGCAGAGCACGTGACGCAAGCCGGCGGGCAGGTAGCGCTCGACGGCATCCCACAGGCTGGTCTGCGTCTGGCGCTCCCAGCCGTGCGTGGCAAGGCGGGGGGTGCCGCCTTCGTCGAGGCGCACGTCGAAGGCCAGCACGACCCGCTCCGGCCCGAACTCGTGGATCCAGGACGCGACTTCGTCGGGCTGCGTGACCGCAACGCTGCCGACGACGACGCGTGCCACGCCCAGCGCGAACAGTTCCTCGGCCACCTGGCGCGTGCGGACCCCGCCGCCGGCCTGGATGGCATCGCGCCCGGCACGGTCCGCGATCTTGCGTATCGCCCCGCGGTTACCTTGAGAACCGTCGCGTGCACCGTCGAGGTCGACGACGTGGATCCGACGCGCCCCGAGCGCCAGATATTGCCCGAGCACCGTGAGAGGATCCTGCGCATAGACGGTCTCGGCATCGAAGCGGCCCTGCAGCAGGCGCACGCACTGGCCGCCCCTCAGGTCGATGGCCGGAATGAGCAGCATCAGCCGAGCTCCAGGAAGTTGGCGAGCACGCGGGCGCCGGGTTGTGCCGAGCGTTCCGGGTGGAACTGCACGCCGTGGAAATTGCCGTGGTGCACGGCTGCCGAGAATTCGCCGCCGTAGTCGGTGGCCGCGAGGGTCCACGGGCCCAGGGGTGCGGCGTAGCTGTGCACGAAATAGAAGTGATCGCCATCGCGCACCCCGGCGAACAGGGGGCTCGGCGTCAAGAGGCGCGCCTGGTTCCAACCCATGTGTGGCACGGGAAAGTCGCGGCGCGGCGGAAAGCGGGCGACGCGCTCCGCGATGAGGCCCAGGCACTCGGTGTCCTCGCCGTCGTCGCTCTCCTCGCTGCTTGCGAACAGCAGCTGCATGCCGAGGCAGATCCCGAGCACCGGCTGGGTGAGTTGCGGAATCACCTCCTCGAGCCCGAGGGTGCGCAGGCGCGTCATGGCATCGGCGGCTGCGCCGACACCCGGCAGGATCACGCGGCGTGCCGTGCGCAGCTCCTGCGCGTCGGAGGTGAGGTGCGAAGAGGCGCCGAGACGCTCGAGCGCGTAACGCAGCGACGCGATGTTGGCGCCGCCGTTGTCGATGATCGCGACGTCGCTCACGGCTGCGTACTCACAGCACGCCCTTGCTGCTCGGCAGCTCGGTGCCTTCGATGCGGAAAGCCTGCCGCAGCGCCCGGCCGACGCCCTTGAAGCAGGCCTCGACCATGTGGTGCGAGTTCTCGCCCCGCACCTGCACGTGAACGGCCGCGCCGAGGCTGTCGGCCAGCGAGCGGAAGAAGTGCGGCACGAGCTCGGTCGGCAGTCCGCCCACGGACTCGCGGCCGAACTGGCCCTCGAACACCGCATATGCGCGTCCCGACAGGTCGATGGCGACCTGCGCCAGCGATTCGTCCATCGGCAGCAGGAAGCCGTAGCGTGCGAGACCGCGCTTGTCACCGAGCGCCTCGCGCAGGGCCTGCCCGAGCGCCAGCGCGCAGTCCTCGACCGTGTGGTGTTCGTCGACCTCGAGGTCGCCCGCGCAGGTGAGCTCGAGCGAGAAGCCGCCGTGGCGTGCCACCTGCTCGAGCATGTGGTCGAAGAAACCGATGCCCGTCGAAATGGCGACTGGCGCAGTGCGGTCGAGCCCGACCCGGACCTCGATCTGGGTCTCCTTGGTCTTGCGGACGACGCGCGCCGTGCGGTCCGGGCGGCACAGCCGCTCGACGAGCGCGGCCCACGTGGCGCCGTCCGCGCCGTCGGCCCGCACGCGCAGCCCATCGATCCCGAGGTTGGCCGCGAGCTGCATGTCGGTGTCGCGATCGCCGATGACGAAACTGCGCCGCGAGTCCAGCGTGTGCTCGCGCAGGAAATCCGTGAGCAGGCCGGTGCGCGGCTTGCGGCATGCGCAGCCATCGGCGGGGAAATGCGGACAGAAAAACTCGGCGTCGAACGCGATGCCCTGCGACCCGAGCAGCGTCCGCAGGAAGTCCTGCGGCTCACGGAACGTGGGCTCAGGGAACGACGCCGTGCCGAGTCCGTCCTGGTTGCTGACCAGCACCAGGCGGTAGCCGGCGCGCTGCAGTTCCAGCAGTGCGGGGATGACGCCGGGCAGCAGGCGCAGCTTCTGCAGGCTGTCCACCTGCTCGTCGGGCGGCTCCTCGATGATCGTGCCGTCGCGATCGATGAACAGGATCCGCTCGCCGCTCATAGGCGCTCCAGCGCGGCCAGCAGCCGCTCGTTCTGTTCGGGTGTGCCGATCGAGATCCGCAGGCAGTTCGGGAGCCCCGGGGCACCGCTGAAATCGCGCACCAGCAGCCCGGCGTCCTTGCCGGCCTCGAGTGCCGCGCGCGCGTCCTGGAACTGCACCAGCAGGAAGTTGGCGTCCGACCGGTGCAGCCGCACCACGCAGCGCATCGCGGCGAGCCGCTGACGAGCCTTCTCGCGTTCGTCGAGCAGCGTCCGGATGCGGGCCGCGGCCATGGCGCGTTGCGGCGCCTCGGTGAGCGCGAGCACCTGCTCGACGGTCGAGGCCGGGATCGCGTACGGCGGGATGATGCGCTTCAGCAGCAGGACGATGTCCTCGCTGGCGATCAGCGTGCCGAGTCGAGCGCCGGCGAGGGCGTACGCCTTCGACAGGGTGCGCAGTACGACGAGGTTGGGGAATTCGGCGAGCCGCTGCGTGAGACTCGTGCGGGCCGCGAACTCGAGGTAAGCCTCGTCCACGCAGACCAGCGCCCGATCGGCCAGTTCGCCGCAGGCTGCGAGCATCGCCTGTTCATCCAGCAGGTTACCCGTCGGGTTGTTCGGCGAGCACAGGAACACGATCTTGGCACGGCGCCCGGCCTCGACCACGGCCGGCAGGTCGAGCGAGAAATCGCCTGGCAGCAATGGCACCTCGATTACGGAGGCGCCCTGGATGCGGGCAGCGACCTTGTAGAAGCCGAAGGTGGGCGGGGTGATCACCACGCTGTCCTGCCCGGCGCGGCAGAACGCACGCACGAGCAGGTCGATGGCTTCGTCGCTGCCGCGGCCCACGAGGCAGTTGGCCGCCGGCACGCCATACAGCTTTGCCATGCGTTCGACGAGCGCACGCGGCTGTGGCTCCGGGTAGCGGTTGAGCCCCGCCTGGGTGTTGTCGCCCTGGGCGCGCCACGGCATTTCGTTGGCGTGCATGCGTTCGAGCGACGGGTCCCACGTGGCGTGCTGGTAGGGCTGCAGCTCGAGGATGTCCGGGCGGGCGAGGGCAAGCACCGGGTTCATGCCAGCGACTCCCGTTCGATCACGTCGAGGCGCACGCTGACCGCATTGGCGTGTGCGTCGAGCGACTCGAGGCGCGCGAGCGTGCGGGCCGTGCGGCCGAGGTCGTTCAGGCCCCTCGGAGTCACTTCCTGCACGGTGACGCGCTTGACGAAATCTGCGACGCCGAGCCCGCTGTAGGCACGGGCGTGGCCGTAGGTGGGCAGCACGTGGTTCGTGCCGCTGCAGTAGTCACCCATGGTCTCGGGCGTCCAGGCACCGAGGAACACCGACCCGGCGTTGCGCACGCGTCCGAGCCAGTCGCGCGGCGCGGCAATCTGCAGGATGAGATGCTCGGGTGCATACCGGTTGCTCACGTCCATTGCCGTCGCGAGGTCGGGCACCAGCAGCACGCGGCTTTCAGCGATCGAACGGGCGGCGATCGCCCGCCGCGGCAGTTGCTCCAGTTGCCGGTCGACCTCCGCGATGCAGGCCTCGGCGACGGCGCGTGACGTGGTCACCAGCACCACTTGCGCATCTTCGCTGTGTTCGGCCTGTGCAAGCAGGTCGGCCGCAACGAAAGCGGGCCGCGCCGACTGGTCGGCGACCACCAGCACCTCCGAGGGGCCCGCCGGCATGTCGAGTGCCGCACCGTCCGCGTCGGCGGCGACGATCTGCTTGGCGGCAGTCACCCAGGAGTTGCCGGGACCGAAGATCTTGTCGACCTTCGGCACGCTCGCCGTGCCATACGCCATTGCCGCGACTGCTTGAGCGCCACCGAGCTTGAACACCTGCCCGATGCCGCACAGCCGCGCGGCGACCAGCACGGCGGGGTCCGCCGTCCCGTCAGGGCGGGGCGGCGTGCAGAGCACGCGCACCGGGCATCCGGCAATGCGGGCCGGTACCGCCAGCATGATGGCGGTGGAGGGCAGCGGGGCGGTGCCGGCCGGCACGTACAACCCGACGGCGCCGAGTGGCACGATCATGCGTTCGCAGACGACGCCAGGCGAGGTCTCGATGCTCAGCGGTGCGACACGCTGCTGCTCGTGGAAGCGCGTCACGGTGTCGATGGCGCGACGCAATGCCGCGCGCTGCTCGTCGGTGAGCGCTGCCTCCGCAGCGGCGAACTCGCCGGCGCCGACCGCGAATGACTCGAGCCGGACCTTGTCGAGCCGCTCGGTGTATTCGCGCAGTGCGGCGTCGCCCCGCTCGCGCACGTCGCTCACGATGCGGCCGGCGCGTTCGAGCAGGCTCGCCGCCTCGCGCTGCGCGGGGCGCCGGAGCACCGCCGCCCGCTGCGCCTCGTCGAGCGAAGTCCAGTCCTGGATGGCGAGCGCGGTCATGGCAGCATCTTCTCCACCGGCAGCACCAGCAACGCGCTGGCGCCGGCGGCCTTGAGCGCCTCGAGCGTCTCCCAGAACACGTTCTCCCTGCAGACGGCGTGCACCGCGACCTTGTCGCCGTGCCCATCGAGGGGGATCACCGTCGGCGACTCGCTGCCAGGCAGCAGCTTGGCGATCTGGGGCAGCGCCGAGCGCGGCGCGTGCAGCATGATGTATTTGCTCTCCTTGACCTGCTGCACGCCGTCGATGCGCACGAGCAGGCGCCGGACCCAGTCGGCCTTCTCGTCGGGCAGCGGTACGGGCGTGCGGATCAGGGCCGCCTCGCTCTGCAGCACGGTCGTCACCTCGCGCAGGTGGTTGGCGAGCAGCGTCGAGCCGGTGGACACGAGGTCGCAGATCACGTCGGCACGGCCGAGGCGCGGCGCGATTTCTACGGCGCCGGACAGCGTGACGATTTCGGCCTCGATCGAGTTCTCGCGCAGGAAGCGGGCGAGCACGTGAGGATAGGTGGTGGCAATGCGCCGTCCGGCCAGGCTCGAGAGATCCCGGTACGGGAAGTCGTCCGGCACGGCGATCGCCAGCCGGCAGCGGCCGAAATCGAGCCGCTGGATCAGTTCGAAGCGGGCCTGGGCCCCGCGCGCCGCCATGGCGAGGCGCTTTTCCTCGATGACGTTGAGGCCCACGAGGCCGAGGTCACAGACGTCTTCCTGCACGAGGTCGGGGATGTCGTCGTCGCGGACGAACAGCACGTCGAGCGGCATGTTCTCGCCGTAGCACATCAGCTGGTCCTTGCCGCGGCTGTACTTGAGGCCGCAACGGGCGAGGAGGTCGAGCGAGTGATCGGTGAGCCGGCCGGATTTCTGGATGGCGATGCGCAGCCGCTGCTGGCGTTCCATGGTCAACGCTCCTGCAGGCGGCGGACGGCCAGGGCGTAGCCCCCGTTGCCCGCGGCCAGGTAGCGGGCAACGCGCCCGATGGTGGTGACGCTCACGCCGGTCTGGCGGTGGATCTCGCGGTAGGGCATGTCCCGCTGCAGCAACCCGACCACTGCCCAGCGGTCGGCGAGGGCCTGCAGCTCGGCGGGCGTGCACAGGTCGCGGAAGAAGTCGCGGCATTCCTCGACGGAGCGCAGCGTCAGGACGGCCTGGAAGAGCGCGCGTTCGGCGGCGGCTTCCTGGCGCGGGGAGATGCCTCGGTGGCTCTTCACGGGCGCGTTTCCAATGTAATAACGTGCTAGCACGCTAATGCAATTGGACGCGCGATGCAAGGCGGCCTTCCGTAGCTTGACGCTGCGCGGCGGCGCCCCCTACACTGCGGCCGCTCATCGAGACCGGCTGAGGGAATGGCCCTTTGAAGCCGGGGCAACCGCCGGGCCCAACCCGCCCGGAAAGGTGCCAACTCCACGGGGACGCTGGTCCGCCGACAGATGAGTTGCCGCAGGGCTGCCCCGTCCACCGACGGGGGTGTTGGCTGCGTCAACCACTAGCCGCGCTCGCGAGGAGTCTCGACGCCTGTTGCTGCCGCAGCCCGGCCGCGCGTTGCCACTGGACCCTCGATGCCCTTGTCCGATTCCACAGCCGTGCCGGCCACTTACGAGTGGCGCGACGACGTGCACGTCCTGCCGGGCGGGCTCGACCTGCGTTTCGGCGGCCGGGTCGAGCGCGTCGAGGTGGCCTACCGGCTGGCGGGCGCCAAGGGCGCTCCCGTCGTCGCCGTGCTGGGCGGGATCTCCGCCGGCCGCAACGTGTTCAGCCTCGATGCCGCCGCCCCGGGCTGGTGGGAGGACGCGATCGGTCCCGGCCGCGCACTGGACACGGACCGATTCCGGGTGCTCGGCATCGATTTCCTCGGCGGCAGCCATCGAACCACCGGGCCGGGCCAGGGTGAAGTGTTCCCGTCCGTCAGCGCCTTCGACCAGGCTGCGCTGCTCATCGCACTGATGGACCACCTGGGGCTCGAGCGCCTGCAGGCGAGCCTCGGTGCTTCGTACGGAGGCATGGTCACGCTCGCCCTGGCGCAGGCCCATCCCGAACGGGTGCGGCACGCACTGGTGCTGAGCGCGGCACACCGCACGCACCCGATGTCCACCGCCTGGCGCAGCGTGCAGCGCGCCATCGTGCGCTATGCGCTCAGTCACGCTGAGGGTGCGCGCGGCCTCGTGCTGGCCCGGGCGCTCGCCATGGCCACCTACCGCTCGGCACGCGAGTTCGAGGAGCGCTTCCCCGGGCCGGCCGAAGCGACGCCGGCCGGGTTCCGCTTCCCGGTCGAGACCTATCTCATGGCCCGCGGCGAGAGTTATGCCGCGGTGTACAAGCCCGAGGCATTCGTCTGCCTGTCCGAGTCGATCGACCTGCACCGCGTCGAGCCGGGGGCGATCCGCGTGCCCACCACGCTGCTCGGCGTGCAGGAAGACCAGCTCGTGCCGCTCGCCGACATGCGCGAGTTGCGCGACCGGCACGGCGGCAACTGCAGCCTCGTCGAAATCAGTTCCATCTTCGGCCACGACGCTTTCCTGAAGGAGACCGAGGTGCTGCGCGACCTGCTCGCGCGCGCCCTCGATTGAGCATGAACAACGATTCCTCGCCCAAGACCCGTGCGGTGCGTGCCGCTCTCGACACCGACACCCAGTTCGGCGCCGTGGTGCCGCCCATCCACCTCACCTCGACGTTCTCGTTCGCCGGCTACGGCGAGAAGCGCGCTTACGACTACTCGCGTTCGGGCAACCCGACGCGCGACGCGCTGGCGGGCGCGCTCGCGGAGCTCGAGGGTGGTGCCGGGGCCGTCGTCACCGGTTCCGGGATGGGCGCGGTGGGTCTCGTCACCCAGTTGTTCCGGCCGGGGCAGGTCGCCGTGGTGCCGCACGATTGCTACGGCGGAACGTACCGCCTCTTCAACGCACTGCGCGAGCGGGGCTCGCTGGACGTGCGCTTCGTCGATTTCCAGGACACCGCCGCGATGGCCGCGGCCCTCGATGCGAAGCCGGCCCTCGTCTGGGTCGAGACGCCCAGCAATCCGCTGCTGCGGATCGTGGACATCGCCGCCGTGGCGAAGGCCGCGCATGCGGTGGGCGCGCTGGTGGTGGCCGACAACACGTTCCTCTCGCCCGTCTGGCAACAGCCGCTGGCGCTCGGGGCCGACGTGGTCCTGCACTCGACGACGAAGTACATCAACGGGCACAGCGACGTCGTGGGGGGTGCCGTCATCGCGGCCACCAAGGAACACCACGAGCGCATCGCCTGGTGGGCGAACTGCATCGGCGTCACCGGCGCACCGTTCGACAGCTACCTCACGCTACGGGGACTGCGCACGCTGCACGCCCGCATGCGTGCGCACGGTGAGAACGCTGCGGAAGTCGTGCGGCTGCTGGCGGCAAATCCCGCCGTGGCGAAAGTCCATTACCCCGGCCTCGAGTCACACCCCGGCCACGCCATCGCTGCACGCCAGCAGCAGGGATACGGGGCGATGGTCAGCTTCGAGCTCAACGGCGGCATCGCGCAGGTGCGTGCATTGCTCGATGCGCTGCAGCTCTTCTCGCTGGCCGAGTCGCTGGGCGGTGTCGAGAGTCTCGTCGCCCACCCGGCGAGCATGACCCACGCCGCGATGGATGCGGCCGCCCGTGAGCGCGCCGGCATCTCCGAAACACTGGTGCGCCTGTCGGTCGGTATCGAAGATCCTGCCGACCTGGTCCGCGACCTTGCGCAGGCGCTCGAGGCGGCGCAGGGTAGCGGCAGGTAAGGCAGCAGTCCGGCGCGGCGGTGCTCAAGTCCATCCTCGCAATCTCGATCGGTGCCAGCCTCGGTGCGCTGCTGCGCTGGTGGCTGGGCCTCGCCTTGAACGGCCTGTTCCCGACCATTCCGCCGGGTACCTTGGTGGCCAACCTGGTCGGTGGCTACGTGGTCGGACTCGCGATTGCGTTCTTCGCGACCTACAGCGCCGTGGCTCCGGAGTGGAGACTGCTGCTGATCACCGGCTTCTGCGGCGGACTCACGACGTTTTCCACGTTCTCGGCCGAGGTCGTCACGCTGCTGCAGCAGGGACGTGCGGCCTGGGCGTTCGCCGCAGCCGGGGCCCACCTGGCCGGTTCGGTGCTCGCGACGTTCGCCGGCATCGCGACCATGGTGTGGCTGCGCCACCCGAACTGAGGGAGAGCCGCATATGGACGGATCGTTCCTGCGCTTTTACGTCCACGAGAACGAGCGACTGCATGGGCAGCTGGCGTGGGAGTGGCTGCTCCAGCGCGCCAACGCGCTCGGCATCCGCGGGGGTTCGGCCTTCCGCGCCGTGGCCGGTTTCGGGCGCGACCACCGCTTGCACGAGGAGCGCTTCTTCGAGCTGGCCGGAACGGTGACCGTCGAGGTGGAGTTCATCGTCACCGATGACGAAGCACGGCAGCTGCTCGAGCTGGTCACCGGCGAGGGGTTGCGGATGTTCTACGCGCGCACGCCCGCGCACTTCGGCACGACCGGGAGCTGAAGGCGCCCGTTCACTCAGGCGAACGCTTCGATCGCCACCGCCTTGACGAGGGCCAGCACCGGCTTGCCCGGCGCGAGCTCCAGCTTTCGTTCGGCATCGACGGTGACGAGCGACAGCAGGCGGGTTGCGCCGACCCTCAGGTGCACGAGCCGGAGGGCCGCGTGCGACGCCGGCTCGATCGCGAGCACCTCGGCTTCGACGACGTTGTGCAGCGAGAGTCCCTCGGGCCGCCGGCTCGCGAGTATGACCTCGCGTGCCCCGAGCTGGATGCGCACCGGAGCGCCGACCGCGGCAGCGATGGCGGGCACCTCCAGGCGCAGGTCACCCGCTGCGATTACCGTGAGTTGCCGCTCGGACTCGTGGGCCTCGACCCGGGCGTCGAGCGCAACCGCCGGCTCGCGCAAGCCGTTCACGCCGGGCACGGCATTGCGCGCAGTGAGCGACTCGACCGATCCGCTCGCGGTCACGGCACCACCGTCGAGTACCACGAGGTGCGAGGCCAGCTTGGCAACGTCCTCGAAGTCGTGGGTCACGAGCAAGACCGTGAGTGTCAACGCGCGCTGCAGGCGCACCAGTTCCCTGCGCAGCGATTCGCGCAGCGCCCAGTCGACGGCGGCGAAGGGCTCGTCGAGCAACAGCACGGCGGGGTCGCGTGCAAGCGCACGGGCGAGGGCGGCGCGCTGCTGCTGGCCTCCCGATAGGGTCGCCGGGCGGCGGTCGCCGAGCTCCTGCAGCTGCACGAGCTGCAGCAACGATTCGATGCGTGCCGGCCGTTCGGCCGCTGGCCGGTGCCCGAGCGAGAGTGCCAGCTGTTCGCGTACTGTCAGGTGGGGGAACAGGGCGTAGTCCTGGAACACGAACCCGACCGGACGCCGATGGGGTGGTAGCGCAAGGCCGGCGGCCGTATCGGTCCACGTGGCACCGCCGCACGAAACTCGCGCGGCATCCATCGGCTGCAGGCCCGCGATGGCCCGCAGCACCGTGGACTTGCCGCTGCCGGAAGGCCCGAACAGCGCGGTGATGGCACCCGCCGGGGCCTCGAATTCGACGTCGAGCGCGAACGGCACTGCCCGGCGCAATCGAACCTGGAGACCGGTCCCTGGGTTCATCGGGTCAGTCCCGTTTGCCCGCACGCCGTGCGAGCGTGTTGGTGATGGCGAGTGCAGCCACCGCGGTCACGAGCAGCACCAGTGCCATCGCGCCCGCCGCGGGCTCGTCGAATGCCTGCACCCGGTCGTAGATCGCGATCGAGATCGTGCGGGTCTCCCCGGGGATCGAGCCGCCCACCATCAGTACCACGCCGAACTCGCCGAGCGTGTGCGCAAAGGTGAGTACCGCAGCCGTCGCGACGCCGGGAAGCGCCCGGTATGGCCTCCAGCGCGTTCTGCATCGGCTGCACGGCAAACGGCAGGTTGACCAGGAGCGAGGCCAGCACCAAACCCTCGAAGCTGAAAACCAGCGGCTGGCCGAAGAGCGCCTCGAAAGTGGCGCCCAGGGGCGACCCGCGTCCGAAGGCGACCAGCAGGTAGAACCCCACGACGGTGGGCGGCAGGATCAGGGGCAGCGCGACCAGCGCCTCGACGAGGCCTCGCCCGCGGAAGCGGCTGAACGCGAGCCAGCGCGCCAGCAGGAAGGACAGCGGCAGCAGCAGGGCGACCGTGACCAGTCCGAGCCGCAGCGACAGGCCGAGCGCCGTCCAGTCCATCCGCCTCAATTCTCCGGGAGCACGAAGCCGTATTCGGTCAGTATCGCGCGGCTCGCGGGCGACCGCAGGTAATCGTAGAAGCGCGCCGCCGCGGGCGATGCCCGTTTGAGCAGCACCATTCGCTGGCGCAGCGGCGCGTGCAGCGTTTCCGGCAACAGCGCGAACCTGCCGCGTTCGCGAAGCGCGGGGGCGAGCGCGAGCGAGTAGGCGATGATCCCGCCGTCGGCGTTGCCGCTGCTTGCGAACTGGGCGGCCTGGGCGACGTTCTCGCCGAGCAGCAGCTTGGGCTGCACCGCATCCCACACGCCCAGCGACCGCATCGCCTGCTCCGCGGCGCGCCCATACGGGGCGTGCTCCGGATTGGCGATGGCCAGCCGGCCGGACTCGCCGCTCGCGAGGCGCGCGGCGAGATTCTCCAGACCGGGATCCGGTTCGAGCGGCGAACCGTGCGGCGCGAACAGCACGATGCGCCCGATGGCATACAGCGCGCCGTCGCCGCGCGTCAGGCCCCGGGCGGCGAGGCGATCGACATAGGCCTCGTCGGCCGACAGGAACAACTCGAAGGGCGCGCCCTGTTCGATCTGCCGCGTGAAGTTGCCGGACGAGCCATAGGTGACACGCGGTGCGATGCCGGTGTCGCGCCGGAAGTTCGCGACGATCTCGTCGAGGGCGAACTGCAGGTCGGAGGCAGCCGCGACGAGAGGCGGTGTCGTCGATGCGGGCGTCCCTGGCTGGGCCTGTGCGCTGCACTGTGCAAGCGACGCGACGGCGATCGAGAGCGCGGCGCAGGCGAGGCGATGGGCGAACTCGAAGCGTCGGCGGGTCATGCGATGGTCTGGAAGCGCATGCGTTGCATGAAGACAAAAGAAAGGCCGGCTATGAAGCCGGCCTTCCGGGAAGGGACCCGAGTTGCCTCAGTCCTTGAGGCAATGACTAACCCGACTCGTGTCCACATCACTCGACGCAAAAATCGGCCTTGGAACCAAGGCGGCGGGGAACCGGGGGTTGCCCGCGGAGGCGCAGTATAGCCCCGGTTTTCCGGGGCTTGGAAGCCAAACTTTTCCACAGGCCTTGTCAGGACAGGGCCTTACGCGATGTGTTTATGTGGATTGGATTAATAAATCTGCAAGTAAATGATTTGTATAAGTTATTTAGCTCAGGATCCGGCTGATGACGGCGTCACCGGCAGCCCGGCTGCCAACGGCCGCGGTGCCGGGACCCGCGATGTCCGCCGTCCGCAGGCCGGCCGCGAGGGCCGCGCTCACGGCGTTCTCCACCGCGGTAGCCTCGGTTTCGAGCGAGAGCGAATGCCTGAGCAGCATCGCCGCGCTGAGAATCGTTCCGCAGGGATTGGCGATACCGCGACCCGCGATGTCGGGGGCCGATCCGTGGATGGGTTCGTACAACCCGACGCTCGTGTCGCCGAGCGACGCCGAGGGCAACAAGCCGAGCGACCCCACCAGCATCGACGCCTCGTCGGTGAGGATGTCGCCGAACATGTTCTCGGTGAGCAGCACGTCGAAGCTCGTCGGCCGGCGCAGCAGGTGCATCGCCGCGGCGTCCACGAGCATGTGCTCCAGCTGCACCTCGGGGTATTCCTCTGCCAGCACACGCTCCACGACGGTGCGCCAGAGGCGCGAAGTCTCGAGCACGTTGGCCTTGTCCACGGAGACGATGTGCTTGCGACGGCCCATGGCCAGGCGGCCCGCGACGCGCGTCACTCGCTCGATCTCGGTGGTCGTGTAGCTGCAGACGTCCTCGGCCTCGTGCGCTGTGCGCGTCTTGCGGCCGAAGTAGATGCCGCCGGTGAGCTCGCGCACCACCATGATGTCGGCACCCGCGATCACCTCGGGCTTCAGGGGCGACGCCTCGAGCATCTCGGCCTGGGTGCGCACGGGCCGCAGGTTGGCGAACAATCCCAGCACGCGCCGCAGTTCGAGCAGGCCCTGCTCGGGGCGCACTCGCGCCGACGGGTCGGACCATTTCGGACCGCCGACCGCACCGAGCAGCACCGCGTCACTCGAGCGGCAGGCGTCGATCGTGCGCGGCGGCAGCGGAGAGCCCGATGAATCGATGGCCGCGCCGCCGATCAGGGCCTCGACGAACTCGAACTCGTGCGCGTAGCGGGCGGCGACGGCTTCGAGCACGCGCACGGCCTCGCCGGTCACTTCGGGGCCGATGCCATCGCCCCCGAGCACGGTGATCTTCGCTTTCATCCGGCGTGCCGCTCGTAGGCCGCGATGGCATCCGCCTGCTTGAGCAGGTAACCGAGTTCGTCCACGCCGTTCATCAGGCAGTAGCGGGCGAACGCCTCGACCGGGAAACGCACGCTGCGGCCGTCCGGCAGTCGCAGGGTGGTGGAGGGCAGGTCGATTTCGACCTCGGCCCCCGGGTTCGCCACGAGCCACGCGTGCGTCGCCTCGTCCACCACGACCGGCAGCAGTCCGTTCTTCAGGCTGTTGCTGCGGAAGATATCGGCGATCTCGGTGCTGATCACGGCGCGGAAGCCGAAATCGAGCAGCGCCCAGGGAGCGTGCTCGCGCGACGAGCCGCAGCCGATGTTGCGGCCGGCGACGAGGATCTCGCAGCCCTGCGCCTCCGGGCGGTTCAGCACGAATTCGGGGTTGGGACGTCCATCGGCCCCGTAGCGCCAGTCGGCGAACAGCGCGGCACCGAGTCCGTCGCGGGTCGTCGTGGTGAGGAAGCGCGCCGGGATGATCTGGTCGGTGTCGATGTTGCTCGACGGCATGACGGCCGTGCGCGAGCGGATGACGGTGATCGGGTCCATGTCAGCCTCAGTTCAGGAACTCGCGCGGATCGGTGACGCGTCCGCGCACTGCGGTCGCAGCCGCGGTGGCGGGGCTCGCGAGCAGGGTGCGCGCGCCGCTGCCCTGGCGGCCCTCGAAGTTGCGATTGCTGGTGCTCACGCAGTACTGGCCCTGCGGCACGGTGTCGCCGTTCATGCCGAGGCACATCGAGCAACCCGACTCGCGCCACTCCGCGCCGGCATCCGTGAACACCTTGGCGAGACCGCGGGCTTCTGCCTCGTGCTTGACCTGCTGCGAACCCGGCACCACGAGCATGCGTACGCCGGGCGCCACCTTGCGGCCGGCCAGCACCTTGGCGGCGACCTCGAGGTCCGAGATGCGGGCATTGGTGCAACTGCCGACGAACACGACCTGCACCGGCTTGTCGCGCAGGAGTTCGCCCGGCGCCAGCCCCATGTACTCGAGTGAGCGGGCGAACACGGCGTCGCCCGGGCGCTCGGGCACCCGTCCCGAAATCGGGGCGACCATGCCAGGGTTGGTACCGTAGGTGATCATCGGTTCGATCGCCGCGGCATCGAGGCTGACGACCTTGTCGAAGACCGCGCCCGCATCGGTGCGCAGCGTGCGCCAGTCGGCGACCGCTCGGTCCCAGGCCTCGCCCTGCGGCGCGCGGGGCCGGCCCTTCAGGTACGCGAAGGTCGTCTCGTCCGGCGCCACCATGCCGGCGCGGGCACCGGCCTCGATGGACATGTTGCAGACGGTCATGCGCTCGTCCATCGACAGCGCTTCGATCGCGGTCCCGCGGTACTCGATGACGTGGCCCGTGCCACCGTTCACGCCGATGCGGCCGATGATCGCGAGCACGAGGTCCTTGGCGGACACGCCCGGCGCGAGCCGCTTGGCGACCTCGATGGCGAGCGTCTTCGGCCGGCGCTGCAGCAGGCATTGCGTAGCGAGCACGTAGCCCACCTCCGTGGTGCCGATGCCGAAGGCGAGGGCGCCGAACGCGCCGTGCGTGCTGGTGTGGCTGTCGCCGCAGACGATGGTCTTGCCCGGCTGCGTGGCGCCGAGCTCGGGGCCGATGATGTGCACGATGCCACGGCGCTCGTCCGTCAGGCCGATCAGGTCGAGGCCGAACTCCACGCAGTTCTGCTCGAGCTGGCGGATCTGCTTCGCAGCCGACTCGAGCGCGATCGGCTTGCCGCCGAAGATCTGCGCAGTGTCGGTGGGCGTCGAGTGGTCCATCGTCACGAGCGTGCGGTCCGGACGCCGCACCTTGAGGCCGCGGCTTCTCAGCACCGAGAACGCCTGCGGCGACGTCACTTCGTGGGTGAGGTGGAGGTCGATGTACAGGACGGCGGGGGTGTCCGCCGTCTCCGGCACCACCACGTGGCGCTCCCAGACTTTCTCGAACAGGGTCTTCGCGGTCATGCGGGGTCTCGTGATCGGTCAGATGGCGGTGACGGCCGCTTCGGCTTCGGGGTTGCGGGCCATGCGCGCCGCCGTGGCACGCATCGACTCGATGCGGTTCACGACTTCGAGGAACGCGCGCACCGCGGACTCGACGATGTCGGTGGTGATGCTGGTGCCGCGGTAGGCGCGGCCGTTGTGCTCCACGGTGACCACGGCCTCGCCCTGGGCGTCCTCGCCCATCGACACGCTGCGCACCTCGAACTTGCGCAGCTTCACATCGATGCCCGTCACGGCCTCGACGGCCTTGAACGCGGCGTCCACCGGGCCGTCGCCCCTGGTTTCCTTCTCGAGCGTGCGGCCGTCGCTGTGGCGCAGCTTCACGCGAGCCATCGCGCCGCCGGCCGAGTCGCTCACGGCGTGCAGGCCCTCGAGGTGCCAGGGGCCGCTCGCGCCGAAGTCGGCGCGCAGCACCAGCGCCTCGATGTCGCCGTCGAACAGTTCCTTCTTCTTGTCGGCGAGCGCCTTGAAATCCTCGAACACGCGTGCGAGCTCGGCGTCGGTCAGTTCGAAGCCGAGTTCCTTGATGCGGTCGCGCAACGCAGCGCGGCCGCTGTGCTTGCCGAGCACCAGGTGGGTGCGCGAGACGCCCACGTCCTCCGGGCGCATGATCTCGTAGGTCGAGTGGTGCTTGAGCATGCCGTGCTGGTGGATGCCCGACTCGTGGGCGAAGGCGTTCTCGCCGACCACGGCCTTGTTGCGCGGGATGGCCATGCCGGTGATGCTCGACAGCAGGCGGCTGGTGGGGAACAGGCGCTTCGTGTCGATGCCGGTATGGAAGCCGAACAGCGACTCGCGCGTCTTCATCGCCATCACGATCTCTTCGAGCGAGCAGTTGCCGGCGCGCTCGCCGATGCCGTTGATGGTGCACTCGACCTGGCGCGCACCGGCACGCACCGCCGCGAGGCTGTTGGCCACTGCCATGCCGAGATCGTTGTGGCAGTGCACGCTGAAGACCACCCTGTCGGCGCCCTTCACGTTCTTCTTCAGGAAGGAGAAGACCTCGTGGAATTCCTCGGGCACGGTGTAGCCCACCGTGTCGGGCACGTTGATCGTGGTGGCGCCGGCCTCGATCACCGCCTCGACCACCTCGCGCAGGAACTCGAGCTCGGTGCGCGAGGCGTCCTCGGGGGAGAACTCGATGTCGGCGCACAGGCTGCGGGCGTAACGCACACCTTCCACGGCGGTGTGGATGATCTGCTCCTTGGCCATGCCGAGCTTGTGCTCGCGGTGGATGGCGCTGGTGGCGAGGAACACGTGCAAGCGGGGGCGCGCGGCGTCACGCACCGCGCTCCACGCCTTGTCGATGTCCTCGCGGTTGCAGCGTGCAAGCCCGGCGATGATGGGGCCGCGCACCTCGCGCGCGACCTGGTTGACGGCCTCCCAGTCGCCGCGGGAGGCGGCGGGGAAGCCGGCTTCGATGACGTCCACGCCCAGCTCCGCCAGCGCACGGGCGACCCGCAGCTTCTCGGGCTGCGTCATGCTGCAACCGGGCGACTGCTCGCCGTCGCGCAGCGTGGTGTCGAAGATCAGTACGCGGTTCGGGTCGGGCGTGGACATCTCAGTTCACCTCGGGCGGGTCATCAGCCTTCGTTCAACCAGGGCATGCGGGCCCGCAGCTGCACGCCGACCTTCTCGATCGGGTGCGCGAGGTCCTTCTTCATCAGGGCCTCGTATTTCCTGCGGCCGGTCTTGTTCTCGCGGATCCAGACGCGCGCAAACGAGCCGTCCTGGATCTCCTTGAGGATCTTCTTCATCTCCTTCTTGGTTTCCTTGTTCACGACCCGCGGGCCGCGCGTCAGGTCACCCCACTTGGCGGTGTGGGAGATGTACTTGTGCATCTTGGCGAGGCCGCCTTCGTGCAGCAGGTCGACGATCAGCTTCAGCTCGTGCAGGCACTCGTAGTAAGCGACCTCGGGCTGGTAGCCCGCCTCGACGAGCGTCTCGTAGCCCTTGAGCACCAGCTCGGTGGCACCGCCGCACAGCACTGCCTGCTCGCCGAACAGGTCGGTCTCGGTCTCTTCCTTGAAGGTGGTCTCGATTACGCCAGCGCGCGTGCCGCCGATGCCGTCGGCATAGGCGAGCGCCTTGGCCTTGGCCTTGCCGGAGGCATCCTGCGCCACTGCGATCAGGCAGGGCACGCCGCGGCCTTCCTGGTACTGGCGGCGGACGAGGCCGCCCGGTCCCTTCGGCGCGATCAGCACGACGTCGAGGTCCTTGCGCGGCTTGATCTGCTTGAAGTGGATGTTGAAGCCGTGCGCGAACAGCAAGGTGGCGCCCTGCGCGAGGTTCGGCAGGATCTCCTTGTAGTTCTCGGCCTGGGTGGTGTCCGGCGTGAGCAGCGCTACCAGGGTGGCGCCCTTGACGGCTTCGGCCGGGGTCGCGACCTTCAGGCCGTCCTTCTTGGCCTGCTTCCAGCTGTCGCCCTTGCGGACGCCGATCACGACGTCGTAGCCGGAGTCCTTCAGGTTCAGCGCGTGCGCGCGACCCTGGCTGCCATAGCCGACCACGGCGATCCGGGCGCCTTTCAGGGCCTTCTTGTCCACGTCCTTCTTCGAGTACGCACGCATGTCAGTCACTCCTAGATACGGTCAACGATGATGGGTCACGAATACGAAAAACCCCGCCCGGCGCGAGTCCGGTGCGGGGTTCCTGGATTCTGTCTGCGTCTTGCGCCTTCAGCCCGGGGCCCCGCACCTCCGCAGGGGAAGCAGCGCGAGCAGGTCGAGCAGCAGGGCGCCCAGCGCAAGGGCCGGGGCGGGACGGGAAGCGAAGTGGGCCTCGAACTCCATCGTGAGCCTGCTGCAGGACGGTCGGCGTGACGGGTGGATAGCAGCATAGGGGCCCGCATATTGTCAACCGCACTGCAAAAAGAATCTCGGTTAAAGTGTCCGCACCATGTTCGAAGATCGTGACGCCGCGGCCGCACGGCCGCTCTGGTTGGTGGCCGAGGGTGACCTCGCGGAGTGGCTCGCATCGCAGGACGAGGCCACCCGGGCGTGGCTCGCGGCCCTGCGCTTCCGTGCGGAACGGCACCAGGTCACGTGCATTGCGCGACCCGACGGCTCCGTGAGCGGAGCGGTGCTGGGTCTGGGCGCGCTCAGCTCCATAGGTGCACTGGAGCCCTGGCACATCGCTGGCGCGGTCGATCGCTTGCCGGGCGGGCCTTGGCGCATCGAAACTCCATTGCCTGCAGAGGCCGCCACCGCGGCGGCTCTCGGCTGGGCCCACGGCAGCTATCGCTTCGAGCGCTACCGCAGCAAGCCCAAGGCCGCGGCGTCTGCCGGCCTCGTTCCGCCGCAACTCGCGGACATGGCCTACGTGCGGCGCACGGCCGCCGCGATCGCGATGGCGCGCGACTTCATCAACATGCCCGCCGCCGACCTGTCGCCCGAACGGCTCGCCGACGAGGCACTCGCGCTCGCCCGGGCCAACGGGGCCGAAGGCCGTTGCATCATGGGCGACGCGTTGCGCGAGGGATATCCCGCCATCCACGCCGTCGGACAGGCTTCCGCCGTCGCGCCTCGCCTCGTCGATTTCACCTGGGGCGACCCGTCCGCGCCGAAAGTGACGCTGGTCGGCAAGGGTGTCTGCTTCGACACGGGCGGCCTCGACATCAAGCCAGCGGCCGGCATGCTCCTCATGAAAAAGGACATGGGCGGCGCGGCGTGCGTGCTCGCGCTCGCCCGGATGGTGATGGAAAGCGCCCTGCCGGTGCGCCTGCGCGTGCTGGTGCCGGCCGTCGAGAACTCGATCTCCGGCAATGCGTATCGCCCCGGCGACGTGCTGCGCACGCGCAAGGGCGTCACGGTCGAGATCGGCAACACCGATGCCGAGGGCCGGCTGGTCCTGTGCGACGCGCTGGCGCTCGCGGACACCGAGCAGCCCGACCTGCTGATCGACCTTGCCACCCTGACGGGCGCGGCGCGCATTGCGCTCGGCCCGGAGTTACCTGCGGTCTTCGGCACGCGCGAAGAGACGGTGGACGCCTTGCTGCGTCACGGGCGTCGCATCGCCGACCCGCTGTGGCCGATGCCGCTCTGGGCCGGGTACGACGACGACATCGCGAGCAAGATCGCCGACGTCAACAATGCCTCGAGTTCGACCTTTGCCGGGGCGATCATCGGCGGCCTGTTCCTGAAGCGCTTCGTCACGCAATCGAAGGACTGGTTGCACGTGGACCTGTTCGGGTGGAACCCCAAGGATCGCCCGGGCAGGCCGGTGGGCGCAGAGCCCCAGGCCGTGCGGGCGCTATACGCCCTGCTGACCGAACGCTACGGCTGATCGCGGCGACCGCGCATGGACTCGGCTTTCGAGCGTCGCGTCTGGACGCTGGTCTACGTCTGCCTGGGGATCATCGAGGGCGGCACTGCCGCCGTGATGGTGCGGTCGCTGTTCGGCGATGCGGTGCCGCCGCTCGCCGTCGACCTGGTGCTCGCCATCGTCAGCGCAGCGCCTGCCTGGGCGAATCTCGTGAGCCTCGCCTACGCGAGGCGCGCGCAGGGCCGCCCAAAGATCCGGTTCCTGCGGCCGCTGCTGCTCGCCATGGCCGCGTGCGTCGGCGCACTCGCACTGCTGCCGGGCGGCGGGGCAGGGCTGGTCGCTTTTCTCGTGCTCTACACCACGGCACGGCTGCTCTGGGCTGGCGTCGACACCGTGCGGTCGGTGATCTGGAGCGTGAACTACCCGAGGCGCCTGCGGGCGCGCGTTACCGGGCGCATCATGATCAACGGTTCGATCGCGCTCGCAGGGAGCGGCTTGTTGCTCGGGTGGTTGCTCGAGCACGGTAACGTGGGCTACCGGATTGCGGTCCTCGCCGCCGCCGCGTGCGGCGCGGCAGGTGCCTTCGCCCTCCAGCGGTTCCGCGTCCGGCAGGAGAGCCGCCTGCTTGCGCTCGAGCTCGACCGGGTCCGCGCAGGCGCACGCTTCGACCTGTCCGGCATCCGCGACCTGCTCGTCCGTGACCCGCGCTACCGGCGCTACATGGTCGCTCAGTCGACGTTCGGCGCCGGTCACCTGATGCTCACCCCGCTGCTGGTCATCTGCCTCGACGAGGTGCTCCACGCGTCGGAGTTCGTGCAGGTGGCGATCACCGCCGCGCTGCCGATCATCGTCATGCCGGCCGTGCTGCAGGGCTGGGCGGCGTTTCTCGATCGCCACCACATCGTCGTGTTCCGGGCCGCGCATGCGTGGATCGCGGTCGCGGGCTCGCTGCTGCTCGCTGCCGCGGTGTTGGCCGAGGTCCCGTGGCTGCTGTGGCCTGGGGCGCTGCTCATGGGCATCTCGCTTGCTGCCGGCAGCCTCGGCTGGTCGCTCGGTCACAACGACTTTGCGCCGCGCGGCGAGGAAACGCGCTACATGGCGCTGCACGTGACCCTGACCGGCCTGCGGGGCCTGCTCGCGCCCCCGGTCGCGATCCTTGCTTATTACGGCCTGCGCCGCCTGAGCCCCGGAATCGAGACCTGGTCCATGTCGTTGCCGGTCGGCCTGATCGTGTCCGGTGCATGGCAGTTCACGGCGATGCGCCGTGACCACGGCGCGGTCGGCCCGGCGCGCACCTGAAGGGCGCCGCGGCGGGGATTGAGGCAAAATGACGCGTTGACCAGGAGTACCGACGATGGCGAAGCGCAAGGCCGATCCCCGGGCCTATTCCAGTGTGGTGTTCGACGGCGTGAAGCAGACGCCCAGCCGCGCGATGCTGCGCGCGGTCGGGTTCGACGATCGCGACTTCCGCCGCACCCAGGTGGGCATTGCCTCGACGTGGAGCACGCTCACGCCGTGCAACATGCACATCGACAAACTGGCCGACGCGGCCGTGAGGGGCGTGCAGGGCGCCGGCGGCAGGCCGACCGTGTTCGGCACCATCACCGTTTCGGACGGCATCTCGATGGGCACGCCGGGCATGCGCTACTCGCTCGTGTCACGCGAAGTGATCGCCGACTCGATCGAGACCGTGGTCGGTGCGCAGGGATTCGACGGCCTCGTCGCCATCGGTGGCTGCGACAAGAACATGCCGGGCTGCATGATGGCCATCGCGCGGTTGAATCGTCCCGCTGTATTCGTATACGGCGGCACGATTCGTCCGGGTGCGGAACGCCGTGACATCGTCTCGGTGTTCGAAGCCGTGGGCGCGCACGCCCGCGGCGCGATCACGGACCGCCAGTTGCGCGACGTCGAGCGCACTGCGATCCCCGGGCCGGGCAGTTGCGGCGGCATGTACACGGCGAACACGATGGCATCCGCCATCGAGGCGCTCGGCATGAGCCTCGCCAACAGCTCCGCGCAGGAGGCCGTATCGCGCACGAAGCGGCAGGACGCGGAACACGCGGGAAAGGCGGTCGTGGAACTCGTGCGGAAGGGCATCAAGCCGTCGGACATCCTGACGCGCGAGGCGTTCGAGAACGCCATCGTGGTGACGATCGCGCTCGCAGGATCCACCAACGCGGTGCTGCACCTGCTCGCGATCGCGCACGCGGCCGGCATCAAGCTCGAACTCGACGATTTCACCCGCATCGGGGCCAAGGTGCCGGTGCTGGCCGATCTGCGCCCGAGCGGCAAGTACTCGATGTCCGAGTTGATCCGGATCGGCGGCATCCAGCCGCTGATGAAGACTTTGCTCGGCGCCGGGCTGCTGCACGGCGACTGCCTCACCGTGACGGGCAAGACGCTCGCGCAGAACCTGAAGCGCGTGAAGCCCTATCCGGCCGGCCAGTCGATCGTCCGGCCGCTCGCCGACCCGATCAAGCCCGAGAGCCATCTCGTGGTGCTTTACGGCAACCTCGCTCCCGAGGGCGCGGTGGCGAAGATCAGCGGCAAGGAAGGCCTGGCGTTCGAGGGGCGGGCGCGCGTGTTCGACGGCGAGGAAGCGACGTTGCAGGCGATCCTCGACGGCACGGTGGTGGCCGGCGACGTGCTGATCGTGCGCTATGAAGGGCCGCGCGGCGGGCCTGGCATGCGCGAAATGCTGAGCCCGACGGCGGCCATCATGGGCAAGGGCCTCGGCGACAAGGTCGCGCTGATCACCGACGGCCGCTTCTCGGGGGGCAGCCACGGTTTCGTGGTCGGCCATGTGTCACCGGAAGCGGCGGCGGGCGGTCCGCTCGCCCTGGTGCGCGACGGCGACCGCATCGGCATTGATGCAACGCAGCGCGCACTCACGCTGTACGTGTCCGACGCGGAGCTGGCGCGCCGCCGCAAGGCATGGACACCGCCGGCGCCGTACGCCACGCAGGGCGTGCTCGCGAAATATGCGGCGCTGGTGAGCAGTGCGTCGCTCGGAGCGGTGACCGACCGTGGATTGAAGTTGTCCGGACAGTAGGGCCGGACTGGACCTGTCCATCGCGGCTATTGTTTTGGCGGTGCCCCATCGGTAGAGTTCGCGCCCGCGCAAGGGGTTGCGACGATCAGGCGGCTCTTGTAGTGTCGCGAGTCCCGGGCGCCGCACCGGCAGTACCGGGCCGAAACCAGACAAATACCCCGCGGCAGTGGAGGGGATGTGGCTTACAGTTACTCGATCGACGATCCGGCAAAAAACAGCAAGCGGATGGCCGCTTTTACGCTCGTGGTCATCATCCACGTGCTGTTCGTCTGGGTGCTGGCGTCCGGCCTCGGCAAGAAGGTGGTCGAGGTGGTCATGGGCCCCGTCGAGACCCGCCTGATCGAGGAACTCCCGGACGAAGAGGACAAGCCGCCGCCGCCGCCGCCGGAGATCGAGACTCCTCCGCCTTACGTGCCGCCGCCGGAGATCTCGATCGACATCCCGGTCGACACCGGCCCGACCACCGCCATCAGCAACGTCACGAGCGAGCGCCCGGTGGCAGCCCCGCCGCCGGTGGCCGCCCCCAAGCCGGTCGAGCGCCAGGTCGTGAAGACCCCGCCGTCCACGCAGGGTCGTGGCGCGCGCATCACCCAGCCCGAGTACCCGCCTGCGTCCCGTCGCGCGGGCGAGGAGGGCACGGTGCAGTTGCAGGTTTTCGTGCAGGAGAACGGCCGCGCCGGTGAGGTGAAGGTCGCTCGCAGCAGCGGCTTCCCGAAGCTCGACGAGGCCGCGATCAACGAAGTCAAGCGGAACTGGCGCTTCGTGCCCGGCAAGGAGGACGGCAAGCCCGTCTCCATGTGGCACACGTTCGCCGTCACGTTCCGGCTGACCGACTGATCCGCAGACCCGGAACGATTCGAGCTCAC
>JAGVUU010000241.1 GCA_019136105.1 Gammaproteobacteria bacterium | reverse complement strand
CGCAGCGCTCGGCGATCTCCTTGTAGGTGCCCGGGCTCGCCAGCGCATCGAGGATCAGGGCCGCGTGCCCGGCGGCGAACTGGCGGGCGTTCCTCGCGGCTCTGTGGCTCGTGAGTGGGTCGCGCGTGCGGGCTCGCGGCGGGTCGAGCGTGAGCGTCATTTGCTGCATGGCACCTCCCACGGCAGCCCCGGGAATCCGGCGGCCCTTATCAAGCGGCGGACGCGGGCGTTGCGGATTCTGTTCTTGCGGTCGACGGTCGGGACGACTGCATCGGCGTCCCGCCGCTCCTCCAGCAGCCAGAGCAGCTTGGCCGGCTTGCGCTCCTCGCGCCCACGGCGAACGCGAATGCGATGCTGGCGGTAGATTTCGAGCCAGCGCGTGCGCCGCAATTCGGAATCGCTGTAGCGGCGGTACAAATTCCAGAGGGCTGGCGGCAGCACGCCAACGACGCTCCCGCCGATGGTTGCGGGCGCGAGGTTAGCGGCCATCCCGGCGGCCAGCGCACCGCCCGCCCACTCCCCGCCGAGCATCGCGCCAACACGCGGCGCGGCAGCCGCAACAGGGGCGGCGACGGCGAGCCCGCCGGCGGCCTTGAGGAATCCGCGCCGGTTCATGCGCCCTCCGGCCAGTAGGTGCGGCGCCATCGCGGGAAGCGGAGCGCGAACGATCGCCATTCGCGGTATTCCGGCGTGCCGGGCGTGAACGGCGGCGGCCCACGGCGACGATTCGGCTTGCGCGCGGGCTCCGGGGTGAGGAGCCGCACGACGCGCGAGGAAAGAGCCGCGCTGCTGCTGCGCGGCAACTCACCGCCCCGGGTAGGTCGCCCGGTTCGACCGGCGGTGAGGGAGGAGTCTGTCATGCGGCTGCCTTGCGCCGGTTGTGGCGCGCGATGATCGCCTGAGCGCGCTGGCGCGAGACGCCGAGCAGCAGCCCGATGGCGGTGTAGGTTTCGCCGGCAGCTCGCAGCCGCGCGGCGCGCTCCGCCCGGGGCCGCGCTTCGGCTTCCAGGCGCTCATTCAGGGTGCGGAATTTGGCCATGCGCCTTTCTACACCCACAGAAAAAAAATTGCAATGGGGGGTTGACACGCCGCCCGGACTGGATCATTGTGCATCCCATCACCCCACGGAGCCAGCCCATGAAGATCCCCGCCATCACCCTGATCGACGAAGCCGGCGCAGTCGCCTACGAGGGCTCGCTCGCCGAATTCCTGCGCACCAACCGCGAGGGCATCGACGCCGGCGCGTTCATCGCCGACCTCCGGCAGGGCGTGCGCTCGTCGCCTCCCGAGCCGGCGATGATCGGCGGCGGCGCGGCGCCGGCCTTTTGGGCGAGCCTGTAGCCATGCCCACCCTGCCCGAGCTTGCCGAATTCACCCCGCAGCCCGACGCGCTGTGGGCGATGTATCGCCACGCGCTGGAGCGGGCCGTCGAGCACCGCGCCGCGCTGTTGACGCGGCTCGCGCGCGGCGTGCCCGACCTGAGGCCCACCACCGCGGGCGCCCCGTGGGCCGATGCCGCGATCGCGCAGCACGAGGTGGCCGACCTGATCAACCGCTACTGCCGCGCCGACAAGGCGCTCGAGGACGCCGCGCGCACGCTGGTCGACTGCCTCGAGCTGCGCGACGACGGGCGCGGCGAGGGCGTGGTGTTCACGCTGGAGATGGCACCGAAGGAGGGCGCGCGATGAACGACCTCACGCATCCCGGCAGCGCCGTCGAGATCATCGCGGATGCGCTGGAGGAGTACGACCTTCCCTACGAACGGATGATCGAGGAGCCATCGGCTGGAGAGGTGGCTGTGCATCTGCTGTCAACGTGGGTGTGGGATCAACGCGAGCCCGTCCTCGAAAACGACTACGCAGCCGGTCCTCTCCTGCTCGATGTGCTGGCCGCGCTCAAGGCGCAATCCGACCGCAACGCCAACCTCGCGCAAGCCTACGAGCGCATTGGCGAGCGGCTGGTGAAGGCCGCGCGAGATTACATCTTCAGCGTCCACGCCATGAACGATGCCGACGAGGCCGAGCGGCTGGTGGCGCAGCGGCGCAGGGAATATCAGCGCGAGTTGACGATGAGGAGGGCATACGAATGAGCATGCCAATCCGCCTCGAAATCGCATCGCGCGTAGTGGCTGCGCTGCTGGCTGACAAGGACACATGTTTCGCCCACCCGGACGGAAGGCCGGCGACAACGCTGGAGGATAGCGCGAGGCTTGCGGCAAGGGTCGGCCTGGCCTACGCCGACGCACTCATTTCCGCCACCAACTCGACCGAGGACTGACATGACCGACTTCACGAAGTTGAGCCCGGAAGACCTCGCCCGCGTGACGACGCGCGACGGGAGAAAGGTGGAGATCATCACGACGAAGGGGCGCGAGCCTCGGCCTGTGGTTGGGTATTTGCAACTATCCACAAGCCCACATGCGTGGGGCGCGGACGGCAATTGCGGCTCTATCTTGCCCTCCACCCAAAGCAATTACGACCTCATCCTCCCGCCCGCGCCGCGCGTCTACTACGCCAATGTGTATAAGAGAGGTATATACAGCGACTACACAAGCATCGATGATGCTAGCGTCCATCGCCTCTCCAGCT
>JAGVUU010000315.1 GCA_019136105.1 Gammaproteobacteria bacterium | reverse complement strand
GAGCAGCGCACCAGCCGCGGCGGCCGCAAGAGCACCGTGGGCACCCTCACCGAGGTGCACCACTTCCTGCGCCTGCTCTACGTGAAGCTGGGGCAGCAGCACTGCCCGGACTGCAGCAAGCCCATCGAGCCACAGAGTGCGGATGCGATCGCGGCCCGCCTGCTGCGCGAGGCGAAGTCGCGTCCCATCGAGTTCCTCGCGCCACTGGTCGTCGCACGCAAGGGCTTCTACACCGATCTGGCGAAATGGGCGGCCGGCAAGGGCTACGGGCGGTTGCGCGTGGACGGCGAGATGTTGCCCACGGCGCCGTGGCCGCGGCTCGACCGTTTCCGCGAGCACACCATCGAGCTGCCGGTGGGCGGCCTCGTGGTCGGTGCGAGGCAGGAACGCGAGCTTCGCCGGCTGCTGCAGCAGGCGCTCGACTACGGCAAGGGCGTGGTGCACGTGCTCGACCGCGGCAAGGTGCGCGTGTATTCGACGCGCCGTGCCTGTCCCGGTTGCGGCCGCAGTTTCGCCGAGCCCGACCCGCGCCTGTTCTCCTACAACTCCAAGCACGGCTGGTGTGAGTCGTGCTTCGGCACCGGTGTCGCCATCAAGGGCTTCGACGCCGAGCAGACCGGCGAAGAGATCTGGTGGAACGAGTGGTTCGAGGGCGAGGCCACGCCTTGCGGAGACTGCGAGGGCCAGCGCCTCAACCCCGTCGCGCTCAACGTGCTGTTCCGCGGACGCTCGATCGCGCAACTCGCGGCGCTGCCGGTGGACGGGGCGCGCAAGTTCTTCGACGGCCTCAAGCTCGCCGGTCGCGACCGCGAGATCGCGCGCGACCTGCTCGCCGAGATCCGCTCGCGGCTCACGTTCCTGCAGGACGTGGGGCTCGGGTACATCGCGCTCGACCGCGCGGCCCCGACGCTTTCGGGTGGCGAGGCGCAGCGCATCCGCCTCGCCGCACAGCTGGGCTCGAACCTGCAGGGCGTCTGCTACGTGCTCGACGAGCCGACCATCGGCCTGCACCCGCGCGACAACGCGGTGCTGCTCGACACGCTCGGGAAGCTGGGCGCCAAGGGCAACACACTGCTCGTGGTCGAGCACGACGAGGACACCATCCGCCGCGCCGACCACGTTATCGACCTCGGTCCCGGCGCGGGTACGCGCGGCGGCCGCGTGGTGGGCGAGGGACGCATCGACGACCTGATCCGTGCGCCCGAGTCCCTCACCGGCCGGTTCCTGGCGAACCCATTGCAGCATCCGCTCGAGGCGCGCCGCCCGGTCCACAAGGGCGCCCCGGCGCTCGAGGTCGTGCGTGCCGAGCTGCACAACCTGCGCAAGGTGCACGCACGCATCCCGCTCGGCCGGCTCACGGTGATCACCGGCGTGTCGGGCTCGGGCAAGTCCACGCTGGCGCGTGACGTGCTGTATGCCAACCTCCGCGCCCACACGGGCGAGGGCAAGCGGCGCCGCAAGGGCGGGGCCTGGTTCGGCTGCGACGACCTGCGCGGCGTCGAGCACGTCGAGCGCGTCCTCGAGGTGGACCAGACCCCGATCGGCAAGACGCCGCGCTCCTGCCCGGCGACCTACGTGGGTTTCTGGGACGACATCCGCAAGCTGTATGCGGGCACCACCGAGTCACGCGTGCGCGGCTACGGGCCTGGGCGCTTCTCGTTCAACACCCCGGGCGGGCGTTGCGACGCGTGCGAGGGCCAGGGCGTGCAGACGATCGAGATGAGCTTCCTGCCCAACGTGAAGGTGCTGTGCGACGCGTGCGGGGGCAAGCGCTTCAACGCCGAGACGCTCGGCGTACAGCACCGCGGCCGCAGCGTGGGCGACGTGCTGGCGATGAGCGTGGACGAAGCGGTGGAGTTCTTTGCCGCGCACCCGCGCATCCATCACTCGCTGCGGCTGCTGCAGGACGTGGGCCTCGGCTACCTCACGCTCGGCCAGCAGAGCCCGACGCTCTCGGGCGGCGAAGCCCAGCGCATCAAGCTCGTCACGGAGCTGGCCCGGGTCCGGCCTCAGCAGGACCCGCGGCGCGCGGGCAAGGTGCCGGGCACCGTGTACGTGCTCGATGAGCCCACCGTGGGCCTGCACATGGCCGACGTGGAGAAGCTGATCCGCGTGCTGCATCGCCTGGTGGATGCGGGCCACACGGTGGTCGTCATCGAGCACAACCTCGACGTCATCGCCGAGGCGGACTGGTTGATCGACCTCGGTCCGGAAGGCGGCTCGGGCGGCGGCCGCATCGTGGCGCAGGGCGTCCCCGAGGACGTGGCTCGCCTCAGGCCCAAGTCGCACACTGCGCGCGTGCTGGCAGGGTTCCTGCGCGAGCGTGCAGCGCCGGGTTGATGGCTGGCACGCCCCGTGGGTGATCAGGCGGCGCTCACGACGGCGTCGTACGGGCCGTCGGCGCCCGCATCGCCGGGCGACATGCGCGAACAGTAGCCGATCAATTCGGCTGACGTGACCGGCCGGCTGAAGTAATAGCCCTGCGCGTACCTGCACCCCAGCGATTGCAGGACGGCGAGCTGGGCCGCGTCCTCGACGCCCTCCGCCACGCTCGCCATGCCGAGATTCTCGACGAGCGTGAGCGTGGCGTGGATGAGCGCC
>JAGVUU010000207.1 GCA_019136105.1 Gammaproteobacteria bacterium | reverse complement strand
GCGCAGATGTCGGCGCTCGGCATCCCGCAGCTCGCGGTGGTGATGGGCTCGTGCACCGCGGGCGGCGCATATGTGCCCGCGATGTGCGACGAGGCGGTCATCGTGCGTGAGCAAGGCACGATCTTCCTCGGAGGCCCGCCGCTCGTGCAGGCCGCGACGGGCGAACGTGTCGACGCGGAGACGCTCGGCGGCGGTGACGTGCACGCACGCCAGTCCGGCGTGGTGGACCACCTCGCCGACAACGACGCGCACGCGCTCTGGATGGCCCGCCGTTCGGTGGCCAACCTGAACCGCGCCGGCGTCCGGGCGGCGCCCGAACCCGAGCGTGCCCCGCGTTACGCCGCCGAGGACCTCTACGGCGTCGTGCCGCGCGACACCCGCCACCCCTATGACGTGCGCGAGGTGATCGCACGCCTCGTGGACGGCTCGGAGCTCGACGAGTTCAAGGCGCTGTACGGCACGACGCTCGTCTGCGGCTTCGCGCGCATCGGCGGCTATCCGGTCGGCATCATCGCCAACAACGGCGTGCTGTTCTCCGAGTCGGCGCTCAAGGGCGCGCATTTCGTGGAGCTGTGCAACCGGCGGCGCATCCCGCTGCTGTTCCTGCAGAACATCACGGGCTTCATGGTCGGCCGCAAGTACGAGGCAGGCGGCATCGCGCGCGACGGCGCGAAGATGGTCACGGCCGTGGCGTGCGCAACCGTGCCGAAGCTCACCGTGATCATCGGCGGCTCGTTCGGCGCCGGCAACTACGCCATGTGCGGCCGTGCTTACGGCGGCCGCTTCCTGTGGAGCTGGCCCAACTCGCGCATCTCCGTGATGGGCGGCGAGCAGGCGGCCACGGTGCTCGCGATCGTCAAGCGCGACGGCTTGCAGCGGCGAGGCGAGGAGTGGGCCGAGGACGACGAGGCGCAGTTCCGCGCCGAGATCCGCGGCCAGTACGAGACGCAGGGCCACCCGTACTACGCAAGCGCGCGCCTCTGGGACGACGGCGTGATCGACCCGGCGGACACGCGCGAGGTGCTGAAACTCGCCCTGGCCGCCACGACTTGCCGGCCCGACGAGGGCGAGTCGCCGTACGGCATCTTCCGCATGTGAGGCGCGCGCCATGCTTCCGAGCTTGCTTGTAGCGAACCGCGGCGAGATCGCCTGCCGCATCATCCGCACGGCGCGGCGCCTGGGTGTGCGCACGATCGCGGTGCATTCGAGCGCGGATCGCGGCGCACTGCACACGCGGCTCGCGGACGAGGCCGTTGAAATCGGACCGGCGGAGGCGCGACAGAGCTATCTCTCCGTCGAGCGCATCCTGCAGGCGGCGCGCGAAACGAACGCGGCCGCGATCCACCCGGGCTACGGTTTCCTGTCGGAGAACGCGGAGTTCGCGCGCGCGTGCCACGCGGCCGGCATCGTGTTCGTCGGCCCGCCGTCCGACGCGATCGTCCGCATGGGCTCGAAGAGCGAGGCGCGGCAACTGATGGCGGCAGCCGGGGTGCCGGTGCTGCCGGGCTACGACGGTGACGACCAGTCCGACGGAGTGCTCGAGGCCGAGGCACAGCGGCTGGGCTTTCCGCTGCTCGTCAAACCCACCGCGGGCGGCGGCGGCAAGGGCATGCGCATCGTGCGTGCAGCTTCGGAACTGGGTGAGGCACTGGCAGGCGCACGGCGTGAGGCACTCAAGGCTTTCGGCGACCCGAGGCTGTTGCTCGAGCGGTTCGTCGAGAAGGGGCGCCATGTCGAGATCCAGGTGTTCGCCGACTCACACGGCGAGGCGGTGCACCTGTTCGAGCGCGATTGCTCGCTGCAGCGCCGCCACCAGAAGGTGATCGAGGAAGCACCGGCGCCGGGGCTCGACGCGTCGACGCGCGAGGCGATGGGTTCCGCAGCGGTCGCAGCCGCCAAGGCTGTGGGCTACGTCGGTGCCGGTACGGTCGAGTTCCTCTACGACGGCCGCGAATTCTATTTCCTCGAGATGAACACGCGCCTGCAGGTCGAGCATCCCGTGACCGAGATGATCACGGGGCTCGACCTGGTCGAGTGGCAGCTGCGCGTGGCGGACGGTGAGCCGTTGCCACTGAAGCAGGCGCAGATCACGCGCCGCGGGCACGCGGTCGAGGCGCGGCTGTACGCGGAGGATCCCGAGCGCGGTTTCCTGCCGTCCACGGGCCGGATCGAACGGCTGCGGTTTCCAACTCGCCTCGAGCACGTGCGGGTCGACACCGGCGTCCGCGAGGGCGACGACGTCTCGATCCACTACGACCCGATGGTGGCCAAGGTGATTGCCTGGGGCACCGACCGGCTCGACGCCATCGACCGGCTGCGATCCGCGCTCGAGTCCACGGACGTGGACGGCCTGCGCACCAACACACGCTTCCTGTGGGAGATCCTCGGCCACGAGGCCGTGCGCGCCGGTGACGTGAGCACGCGCCTACTCGAGACCGGCTTGCCGGCCAGTGGCGCCACGGATGCAGACACACGCGAGGCGTGGCTGATCGCCGGTGCGGTCGGCGCGCACGTCGGCACGGGTGCGGTGCGAGACGGGGAGGCCCCTGGCATGCCTTGGGGGCAGCGCTCCGGCTTTCGTCTCAACTCGCCCGCCACGGTGCGCGTGGCC
>JAGVUU010000020.1 GCA_019136105.1 Gammaproteobacteria bacterium | reverse complement strand
GCTGCGAGCGGAGCTCCGGATAGGCCCCGCCCATCACCGCGTCGAGCGTGGCGACGATCTTGTGGAAGAAGGGCTCGCGCTGCCCCAGCATGAACCCGTGGCGGATGGCGCGCCGGATGATCCGGCGCAGCACGTAGCCGCGGCCCTCGTTCGAGGGCAGCACGCCGTCGGCGATCAGGAACGAACTCGCACGGATGTGGTCGGCGATGACGCGCAGCGAACTCGCCGTGAGGTCGGTGGTGCCCGTGTGCTTTGCGGCCGCGCCGATCAGCTCGCGGAACAGGTCGATGTCGTAGTTGCTGTGCACGCCCTGCATGACGGCCGCGATGCGCTCGAGCCCCATGCCGGTGTCCACCGACGGCTTTGGCAGCGGCGTCAGCTTGCCGTCGGCCGAGCGGTCGTATTGCATGAACACGAGGTTCCAGATCTCGACGTAGCGGTCGCCGTCCTCGTTCGGCGAGCCCGGCGGGCCGCCTTCGATGCCGGGACCGTGGTCGTAGAAGATCTCGGTGCACGGGCCGCACGGCCCGGTGTCACCCATCGCCCAGAAGTTCGACTTCGCCCCGAGGCGCGTGAAGCGGCCCGGATCGACGCCGATTTCCTTCAACCAGATCTCGGCGGCGCCGTCGTCTTCCTCGTACACCGTGACCCACAGGCGCTCCGGCGGGATGCCGAGGGTGCCGGTGACGAAATCCCACGCGTAGCGGATGGCCTCGCGCTTGAAGTAGTCGCCGAAGCTGAAGTTGCCGACCATCTCGAAGAACGTGTGGTGCCGGGCCGTGTAGCCGACGTTCTCGAGGTCATTGTGCTTGCCGCCGGCGCGCACGCAGCGCTGCGAGCTCGCGGCGCGGTTGTAGGCACGCTTGTCCTTGCCGAGGAACACATCCTTGAACTGCACCATGCCGGCGTTCGTGAAGAGCAGCGTGGGATCGTTGCCCGGCACGAGCGAGCTCGAGGGCACCACGGCGTGGCCGTGGCCCTTGAAGAAATCGAGGAACGCAGCGCGGAGTTCGGCACTGCTCATCTGCTTCGACGGTGCGCGTAGGGTGCTCATGGGTCGGTATCTTCGCCCGGACCGAGTGCGGCCCGGATCTGTTCGTTGCTGAACCCGCGATATTGGAGGAACCGTGCCTGTCTTGCACGTTCGGCATAGTCGCCGGGCGGCGACAGCCCGAACCGACGGCGCCGGACCTCGCGGGCCAGGGCGGCCCAGTCCTGGGCCGCGGCTTCGAGCCCGGCCTCGATCTCCGCTTCGGGCACGCCCCGCTCGCGCAGCTCGGCACGGATGCGCGCCGGGCCATGGCCGCGCCCGGCGTGCTGCCGGATGAATTGCTCGACGAACCGCGTTTCGCTCAGCAGCCGCTCGGCCACGAGCCCCTCGACGACGGCAGCGACTAGCTCGGCCTGGTAGCCGCGCCGCTCGAGGCGGCGGGCAAGCTCCGCCCTGCCGAAGTCACGGCCAGCCAGCAGCGCGAGCGCGGCGGTGCGGACCGTGCGCTCGTCTGCCTCGGCCGCGTCGGTATCAAGCTTCCTCGGCCGCCTCACCCTTGGCCGCCTCGCCCTTGCGCGCCGGCAACAGCTTGGCGCGGATCGCGTCCTCGATCTCGCGGGCGGTCTCGGGGTGCTGCTGCAGGTAATTGCGGGCGTTGTCCTTGCCCTGGCCGATGCGCTCGCCCTTGTAGCTGTACCAGGAGCCCGACTTCTCGACGAGGTTCTGTGCCACGCCGAGTTCGATGATCTCGCCTTCGCGCGAGATGCCGGCGCCGTACATGATCTCGAATTCGGCCTCGCGGAACGGCGGCGCGACCTTGTTCTTCACGACCTTGACGCGGGTCTGGTTGCCGACGACCTCGTCGCCCACCTTGATCGCGCCGATGCGGCGGATGTCGAGGCGCACGGAGGCGTAGAACTTGAGCGCGTTGCCGCCGGTGGTGGTCTCGGGGTTGCCGAACATCACGCCGATCTTCATGCGGATCTGGTTGATGAAGACGACGATGGTGTTCGAGCGCTTGATGTTGCCCGTGAGCTTGCGCAGCGCCTGTGACATGAGGCGCGCCTGCAGGCCCACCTGCATCTCACCCATTTCGCCCTCGATCTCGGCCTTGGGCGTGAGCGCCGCAACCGAGTCGACCACCACGATGTCCACGGCGCCCGAGCGCACCAGCATGTCGGTGATCTCGAGGGCCTGTTCGCCCGTGTCGGGCTGCGAGACCAGCAGCTCGTTGACGTTGACGCCGAGCTTTTCGGCATAGGCCGGGTCGAGCGCGTGCTCGGCGTCGACGAACGCTGCCGTGCCGCCGCGGCGCTGGGTTTCGGCGATGGCCGTGAGCGCGAGCGTGGTCTTGCCCGAGGACTCGGGGCCGTAGATCTCGACGACGCGGCCCTTCGGCAGGCCGCCCACGCCGAGGGCGATGTCGAGGCCGAGCGAGCCCGTGGAGACGGTCTCGACGTCGTAGGTGGCGCTGGCGTCACCCAGGCGCATCACGGAACCCTTGCCGAACTGCTTTTCGATCTGGCCCAGGGCGGCGACCAGCGCCTTCTTGCGGTTCTCTTCCATTGCGTTGCTCGTGGAGCCCCGAGGGCTCGGTCGGGAGTGGGTGAAATCCGGGAAGGGACGCATTATT
>JAGVUU010000264.1 GCA_019136105.1 Gammaproteobacteria bacterium | reverse complement strand
GCCGAGCGCGTTGTAGGCGAGGTCCACCTGGTAACTCGCATCGGCGCTCACCGCCTGCGTCACGAGCCGCCCGTAGGCGTCGTTCGTGTAGGTCTCGGAGTACCCCGGCCCGGAGACCGACTTGAGCCCCCCGATGTACTTCGCCGTGGCGCCGTTGTGGGCGCTCGTGCCCCAGGTCCAGGTCGAGGTCCCCTCGGGTTCGCTGCGCGAGGTGAGTCGCCCGAGCGCATCGTAGACGAAACTTCGCGTCTGGCCCTTCGCCGTCGTCTCCGAGCTCACCTCGCCGAGCGCGTTCGGGACGATAGTGGTGGTGCCGCGATTCACGTTCGTCACCGACGTCGGCATGCCGCGCGAATTGTAGGCTGCCTGCATCACGATCGTACCGTAGGCGTCCGTCATGCGCGTGAGCTGTCCGAACGCGTTCGACAGGTAGTTGGTGCTGCCGCCACCGGCGTCCGTCACGCGCGAGTCCGGACCCCAGGCGAGCATGACGCGGGTCGTCGTGTGAGCGAGCGCGTCGGTCGTCGCCGCACTCAGTCCACTCCACGCGGTCGAGGTCGAGCGGTAGAGCGAACCGGCCGCAGCATAGGTAGCCGTGCCGGTCACCCGGCCGAGCACGTCATAGGCCGTGTCCTCGTAGCCGTTGCTGGCGCCGCCATTCCAGTACGGCGTCGCGGTCGTAGCGCACCCGGGCGTTGCCACCGGCGGCCTGGGACGTCAGCCGCGTCACCTCCTGGTCGAAGGCGTCGTAACCAAACTCGTCGGTGCGGATCACGGCGGCGCCGGTCGTCTTCGGCTGCTGCTGCACGGTGTATTTCACGCGTGCGCCGCAGGTGGTGCAGCTGGCGTAAATCCACGCCGTGCTGGTGCCATCCGGACGGCTCTCGCTGGTTCGCCGACCGAAGTCATCATAGCTCCAACCCGTCACCAGACCGTTCGGATCCGTGACAGAGGCTGGCAGGCCGAGACTGTAGTTCCAGCCGCGAGCAGTCGTCTGGTTCAAGGCATTGGTGATGGTGACCGGAAACTGTCCGTTTGAGCCCCAGCTCGCCGTCGTCGTGCGAGCGCTCATGTTGATGCCGGTGACGGTCTGCGAGTTTACGTTGCCAAACGCGTCAAAAAGGAGCGCCGTTGTCACCTGCAGCGTGCTGCTGCCCGGCTCATCGATGATCTGGCTCGGACGGCAGTAGGTCCCGTCCCAGGTCGTGCCGATGGTACGCGTAAGCGCATTGCCGTCGGTCAGCGTATGGCTGGCGATGAGTTGAGTGGTCTGAGGCCGGCCGAGGCACCAGTTCGCCGTATCGTCGTACACCGAGCTATGCCAGGTACGCTCAGAGCGCGAAGAGCCGGCGTTCACGCCGGTCGCTACCTCAGTTGTCGTCGTTATCGAGTCGGTGACGAGGCCCGAGGTCGCCGAGACGCCTGCGGCGCCGCCGTTCACGGTCGTGGTGACGGTGCGATAGTGCGTGCCGTTGATCTCGTAGTCCCTGGTGGAACTCGCGGACGGGTACGGGAAAGAGCGCGGCTCGGTCGGACCCCAGGAAAGGCTTGCCCAGGTGTTCGTCGTCTCGCGCAGCTTGGATCCGCTCGACTGCTTCAGAGTCGACGAGGCCGGCAAGCCGGTGTACGGGAAGCTCTGCAGGTAGACGTCCTCGGTCCTGGTGTTGTACCCGTTGCGGCTGTCGGTGGTGATGCGCTTCGCGAAGCCGAGGAAACCGCGCCCCTGCCGATTCACGCGGGCGCCTTCGTACGTGTAACCGAGAGTGTAGGAGCTGCCGTCGCCCGTATGGTCAGTGGCCGTGACGAGCCTGACAGCCCAGCGGGTGGGCTGGATGTCCGCCTCCGGGAATGCTGCCCCGGCCGTCGATCGCCACGTCGAGCAGGTCGGGCGCGACGCCGGCATGCGGTTTGTAGGCCGCCAGATTGCTCGCGGTGCGATACAGCAGGTCACCGAGTCCGTCGCCGTTCACGTCGCCCGTGGAGAGCGCGACAGTCGGGTTCGCGATCCCGCTGTTCGTAGCGGCCAGCAGCGCCTCCCCGCTCGAGCGCATGTACTCGATGTTGAAGGTCCCCTGGTTGACGCCGACGATGTCGTCGAACCCGTCGGCGTCCCAGTCGAGCGCCACGGCCAGGGTCTGCGGCAGACCCGCCACCGCGGCGCCCATGTACTCGGGACCGAGCGTGACGCAGTTGCTGAAGCGGTAGCGCCAGCGGCTGCCCCACGTGTACACCGCATCGGAGCAGCCGTCGCCGTTCAGGTCCGGCCAGTACGGGCCACCGCCGATCTGGAAATTCCCGACGTAGATCACCCCGGCTCCGCCGCCGAGCACGATCTCCCACGAGTGGATGTAGCCGATGCCCGGATCGTACTCTGTGGTGTGCACGAGGAAGTCGGCACGCCCGTCACCGTTCACGTCGGGATTGCGCTGGCGTCCGGCGAATTCCGAATTGCCGAACACGGGACCGACGATCGCGTATGGGCTCGATACCGGTCCATACAGATAGGTCGCCGCCGCATAGCCGCCCCCCGAGCGGAGTCGCGCCTGCACCGATTTGCTAGCACCCGTCACAACGGCGTAGACGAGGTCGTCCAGCCCGTCGCCGTTCAGATCCATGGTGCGGGCATTGCCGCCGGCACCGGTCGCGGTCACGCCGGTATTGACAGCGGCGGCGAGGCCGCTTGGCGTACCCTGTACGAGCCACCAGGTGCCGCCGCTCAGCGGCACGAGGAAGTCGCCCAGTCCATCACCGTTGTAGTCGGTCGCGATCGCCTGGCTGTAGTTGGTGTTCGAAATGCCGCTGTTCAGCGGCGCATTGAACCCGCCGCTCGTGTTCGCGAACATCACCATCCAGGTGCCGCTGCCGGAGGTCGCGCTCGAGGGATAGACGAGGTCGGTGCGACCATCGCCGTTCACGTCGAGCGGCAGGTACGACGTCGTGGGCACCGTGACGCCCGACGATATCTCGGCTCCCACGCCGGCCACCCCATTCTGGTAGGTGAACGTCGTCGCGCCGAGGCAGTCACCGCCCGTCGACCCGGCGCACTCCTGGATCGATTGCACTCGGCTGTTGCCGGCGCTCGACAGGCTCGACTCGTAGGCGATGTTGTAGCGCCGTACGATTGCACCCGAGTACGTGACGTCGACACGCGTGAGGCGCACGACGTCCTTGACGAGTTTCCCGCCGAAGTAGCGGCTGTCGAGTTCCCCGACGGGCTGCGTCTCGTAATAGAACTCAATCCGGTAAGCGGCCGCGAGCCCTTGGCCGCTGTTCGAGGTGTACTGAACGTTTGCCAGACGATACGCACCGTTCGTGGCGTCTTCGATGTAGGCGAAGCTGATCGCGTTGCCGGTGCGATCGCGGATCCGGCTGAGCGCCCAGACGCGAATCGTGCCGCTGCCGAGCGCCTCGACCTGCGAGTCGACGGTAGTGCCGTAGTCGTAGATGAGTCCGTCGCGCTGCTCGACCGTGAACGTGGCCGGGCCGGCGCCTGCGCTGCCACTCGCGGACACGCGCGCGAAGGTCTCGATCTCGGTGCGGTACGTCGAGCCCGCCGCGCCATAGGTGCCGGAGGCCAGGCGCAGCCGGTTGCCGTCGAGGCAGAAGCGATCATTGGCATCGAGCCGTACGCCGCGTGCCGCACCGTCCTGCGCCACAGTCTGCGCACAGCGCGCGATGGACGACAGGCCACCGATCGTCCAGCCCTCGCCGATCCAGCCGCTGCCAACTCCGCTGCCGTAGGTCAAGGACAGCGACGGAGTCATGCCCCGCGTTCCGGGGGGAGCAAAGATCGGGATCGAGTAGCCTGACGTGCCATCTGCCGCTACGCTAGCGAGACCAACAGTGCGCCCGACGGCCGCATGCGCCTCATGGGCTGCACACAGCGCCGTCGCCACGGTGACGACCAGCGTCACCGCCTGCAGCTTCATTGACGCCATGGCCTATCCTTGCCCGGTCTCGCGCGGCGTCGGGCAGCGCGCCTTGCAGATCTCGAACTGCTCGATGGCAAGTGCCTTGCACTTCGGCGACGGCGCGAAGGTGGCGGCGGGATCCAGAATCTCGCGGTAGCCGGGGCACCGGGCGATGCGTGCGTCGATCTGCTGCTGGCAGGCCGTCGCACAGTCCTCGAAGCCGCCATCCCTCGAGGCAGCCTGCGCGAGCCGCTGGAAGATCAGGTCGCTGGCAGTCGCGGCCGAGGGTATGGCCAGCATCGCTGTCAACGCGACCCGCGCCCAGCGGCGGCCATTCAATCGAGTTCGCAAATTAGTTGCTCCAAATGTGGTCCAGTTGGACCATATGCGGGGCTTGGCCGCCCGTCAAGATCGGTTTGGAGACCCGACCTTACGCAAGACGGCGCCGGTGGCGGCAGCACCACCATCGTGCCAAACGCGCTCGGCACGCTCGATGCGCTGACCTATCCGGTGAGCACCTCGGGCTACCGGCTGAAGCTCAAGTACGAGTACACGAACGGCATTGCGACCGCGATCAAGGACTTCAAC
>JAGVUU010000306.1 GCA_019136105.1 Gammaproteobacteria bacterium | reverse complement strand
GTTGAGCACCTTCTTGATCGAGGTGCGCAGGCGGGAGCGGGCGGCCATGTTGTGGGCACGACGCTTGACGGCCTGCTTGGCGCGCTTTTCTGCGGACTTGATGTTCGCCACGAATCGGTCTCCAAATTGAGCCGCGCATTCTGGCTGAGGATGCGGATCGGGTCAACCCTCGCTATAGTGCGCCGGGTTTGCCGTCCAGCCCGGCCGCCCGAGCCCTGACAGCCACCGAGGACCCCGCTTGAGCGGCGGCTTTTTCAAGAGCACCAGCATCGTCGGCGCCTTCACCCTGCTCTCGCGGGTGACCGGCCTGCTGCGCGACATGGTCTATTCCCGGATGTTCGGGGCCGGGGTGCTGATGGACGCCTTCCTGGTGGCGTTCAAGATCCCGAACTTCATGCGCCGGCTGTTCGCCGAGGGCGCGTTCTCCCAGGCCTTCGTGCCGGTGGTCTCCGAGTACAAGGTGCAACGGCCGCACGACGAGGTCCGTGAGTTGGTGGACGGCGCTGCGGGCACGCTCGCGTGGTTCCTGACGGTGGTCACCGTGGTGGGCGTCATCGCAGCGCCGCTGCTCGTGCTGCTGTTCGCGCCCGGCTTCCGGGTGGACGAGGGCAAGTTCGACCTCACGGTCGAGATGCTGCGCTGGACCTTCCCGTACCTGTTGTTCATCTCGCTGGCCGCGCTCGCCGCCGGCGTGCTGAACAGCTACGGCAAGTTCGCCGTGCCGGCGCTGACCTCCACGCTCATGAACCTGGTCATGATCGTGTTCGCCGCGTGGATCGCGCCGTCGTTCGAGCGGCCCGGTATCGTGCTGGCGATCGGCGTGTTCGTGGCCGGCGTCGTGCAGCTCGCTTTCCAGGTGCCGTTCCTCGTGAAGATGGGGCTGCTGCGCCGCCCGCGCTGGCGGTGGAGCGACGAGGGCGTGCGCAAGATCGGGCGCCTCATGCTGCCGGCGATTTTCGGCTCGTCGGTCTCGCAGGTGGCGTTGCTGCTCGACGTGCTGATTGCGTCGTTCCTCGCCACCGGCAGCATCGCGTGGCTGTACTACGCCGACCGGCTCATGGAGTTCCCGCTCGGCGTGTTCAGCATCGCGCTCGCGACGGTGATCCTGCCGGGACTGGCCGCGCACCATGCGTCGCAGTCGCCGGAGCGGTTCACGGCCACGCTCGACTGGGCGCTGCGCCTCGTGGTGATCGTGGTGCTGCCCGCGACGGCGGCCCTGATCGTGCTTTCGGGCCCGCTCACGGTGACGATCTTCCACTACGGCAAGTTCGACGAGCACGACGTGCGCATGGCGTCGCTCGCGCTCACCGCGTACGCCACGGGTCTGCTGGCATTCAGCATGGTGAAGGTGCTCGCGCCCGGGTATTTCGCGCGGCAGGACACGCGCACGCCGGTGCGCATCGGCATCCAGTCGCTCGGCGTCAACATGTCGCTCAACCTGTTGGTCGTGCTGCCACTTGCGCTCATCTATCCCGACCGTCCCGGCTTGCACGCGCTGCTCGCACTCAACAATGCCATCGGCGCCTGGTACAACTCGACCATGCTCTATCGTGGCCTGCGCAAGCAGGGCGTGCTGCACCACGCGTCGGGCTGGCGGCGCATGCTGTGGCAGGTGGTGGCGGGCAATGCCGTGATGATCGCGTTCCTGTGGTTCGTGGCGGGGGACACGCAGCGCTGGATCGACATGGGGGCGTGGTCGCGTGCGCAGTGGATGACGCTGCTGGTCGTGGGCGGCGGCGGCCTCTACTTCGGCACGCTCTACGTGCTCGGCATGCGGCTGCACGAAGTGCGGGTGCGGCCCGCGGGTCCGCGGCCGTCCGCACCGCAAGCCTGACGCACCCATCACCGTCATGGAACTGATCCGAGGCATCCACAACCTGCGCGAGCGGCACCGCGGCTGCGTCGTGACCATCGGCAACTACGACGGCGTGCACCGCGGTCACCAGCACATGATCGCGGCTGTGCGCGCCAAGGCCACCGAGTTGGGCGTTCCGGCGGTGGTGGTCACCTTCGAGCCGACGCCGCGTGAGTTTTTCGAAGGGCCTGCTGCACCCTCGCGCCTTACGCGGTTACGCGAGAAGCTCGCGGCGCTGACGCTGTACGGCGTGGACCGGGTCGTGGTGCTGCGCTTCGACCGGCGCATGCAGGGCATGAGCGCGGACGAGTTCGTCGACCGGCTGCTGGTCCGCGGCCTCGGCGTGCGGCACATGGTGGTGGGGCACGATTTCCATTTCGCGCGCCGCCGCGAGGGCAACATCGAGACGTTGCGTGCCGCGGGTGCGGCGCACGGCTTCACGGTGGAAGAGGTCGGCCAGTTCCTGCTGGAGGGCGAGCGGGTCAGCAGTTCGCTGGTGCGCGAGGCGCTGAATCGCGGCGACCTCGCCCGGGCGACGCACCTGCTCGGACGCCCCTACCGCATGGCCGGCCGCGTGCGCCTCGGCAAGAAGCTCGGCCGGACGCTCGGTTATCCCACCGCCAATCTCGCCCTGCAGCGCAAGGTGGTGCCGCTGTGGGGCATCTTCGCGGTGCGAGTGAGCGGGGTGGGGCTCGTGGATCACCCGGCGGTGTCGAGTCTCGGCACCCGCCCGACCGTCAACGGCACTGATCCGCTGCTCGAGGTGCACCTGTTCGGTTACGACGGCAACCTCTACGGCCAGCATCTCGACGTGGATTTCGTGGCGCGTCTGCGCGACGAGCGCAAGTTCGAGTCGCTCGACGCGCTGGTCGAACAGATGCACCGCGACGCCGCCGCGGCCCGCGCGGTACTTGGCATCTAACTGCTGGAAATTATTGGCCTTTTCCTTCAGTATGCCGCGCTCACTATCCCTGACCCCCTAGTCACGACCCCCCCTCGCTGATGGCCGACTACAAGAACACCGTCAACCTCCCCTCGACCGCTTTCCCGATGAAGGCGGACCTCGCACGCCGCGAGCCCGAGATGCTCGCCTGGTGGGAGGAGCGCGGCACCTACGGCAAGCTGCGCGGGATCGCCAAGGGCCGGCCGCCGTTCATCCTGCACGACGGCCCGCCGTACGCGAACGGCGCAATCCACATCGGCCATTCGGTGAACAAGGTCCTCAAGGACATCATCGTCAAGTCGCGCTCGCTCGACGGCCACGACGCGCCGTACGTGCCGGGCTGGGACTGCCACGGCCTGCCGATCGAACTACAGGTGGAGAAGGCGGGCGGCAAGGAAACCAGGCTGCTCGACGCCAAGGCGTTCCGCCAGAAGTGCCGCGAGTACGCGGCCGAGCAGGTGGACGTGCAGCGGCGCGACTTCATCCGCCTCGGCGTGATGGGCGACTGGGACCAGCCGTACCTCACGATGCAGCCGCGCTACGAGGCGGAGCAGCTGCGCGCCTTCGCGCAGATCATCCGCAACGGGCACCTCTACAAGGGTTACAAGCCGGTGCACTGGTGCCTCGATTGCCGCTCGGCGCTGGCCGAGGCAGAGGTCGAGTACGACGACCGCACTTCGCCGTCGATCGACGTACGCTTCGAAGTGGTCGACCGTGCGGAGCTGTCGCGGCGCTTCGGCGGCGCCGCGCTGCCCGAGGGCCGCGCGAGCGTGGTGATCTGGACCACGACGCCGTGGACGCTGCCCGCGAACCAGGCAGTCGCGCTGCACCCTGAGTTCGAGTATTCGCTGCTCGCGATCGAGGGTGCCGCCGGCGCCGAGTTGCTGGTGCTGGCGACCGAACTCGCGGAGTCGGTACTGAAGCGCGCTGGCGTCGCCAGCTCGCGCGAAGTGGCGCGCGCGAAGGGTGCCGCGCTCGAAGGCCTGAAGCTGCACCATCCGTTCTACGAACGCGAAGTGCCGGTGATCCTCGGCGAGCACGTCACGCTCGACAGCGGCACCGGCGCCGTGCACACCGCACCGGGCCACGGCCAGGAAGACTTCATCGTCGGACAGCGCTATGGCCTGGCGGTCGACAACCCGGTGGGCAACGACGGCCGGTTCGTCGCCGCCACGCCGCTGTTTGCGGGCGAGAAGGTGTGGGACGCCAACCCGCGCGTGGTCGAGGTGCTGGGCGAGCGGGGTGCGCTGCTGCACCACGAGCCGTTCCGCCACAGCTATCCGCACTGCTGGCGCCACAAGACACCGGTGATCTTCCGGGCCACGCCGCAGTGGTTCATCAGCATGGAGCAGGCGGGCCTGCGCCAGGCGGCGCTCGCCGAGATCGGCAAGGTGCACTGGATGCCCGACTGGGGCGAGCAGCGCATCACCGGCATGATCGCCGGACGCCCCGACTGGTGCATCTCGCGCCAGCGCCGCTGGGGCGTGCCCCTGGCGCTCTTCACGCACAAGGAGACGGGCGAGCTGCATCCGCGCACACCGGAGCTCGTCGACCTGGTCGCCGACCGCGTGGAGCAGGGCGGCATCGACGCGTGGTTCGACCTCGACCCGCGCGAACTGCTCGGCGACGAGGCCGGCCAGTACGAAAAGGTGCCCGACATCATGGACGTCTGGGTCGATTCGGGCGTGTCGCACCACTGCGTGACGAAAATGCGGCCCGAGGTGCTGAACCCGGCCGACCTGTACCTCGAAGGCTCCGACCAGCACCGCGGCTGGTTCCACAGCTCGCTGCTCACCTCCGTCGCCCAGAAGGGCCACGCGCCGTACAAGGCCGTGCTCACGCACGGTTTCACGGTGGACGAGAAGGGCCGCAAGATGTCGAAGTCGCTCGGCAACGTCGTGGCACCGCAGAAGGTGGTGAGCACGCTCGGCGCCGACGTGCTGCGCCTGTGGGTGGCCTCGACCGACTACGCCAACGAGATCAGCGTGTCGGACGAGATCCTGAAGCGCATGGCGGACTCCTACCGTCGCATCCGCAACACCGCGCGCTTCCTGCTCGGCAACCTCGACGGCTTCGACCCGGCGCGCGACGCGGTGCCGCTCACCGGGCTCGTCGATCTCGACCGCTGGGCGATCGCGCGCACGCGCGAGCTGCAGCAGGAAGTGATCGAGGCCTACCGTAACTACGATTTCCACCTGATCTACCAGAAGGTGCACAACTTCTGCGTGGTGGACATGGGCGGCTTCTACCTCGACGTCATCAAGGACCGCCTCTACACGACCCCGGCCCGCGGCCTGCCGCGGCGCTCGGCGCAGACGGCGATGCAGCACGTCCTCGAGGCGATGGTGCGCTGGCTGGCGCCGATCCTGTCTTTCACCGCCGAGGAGATCTGGCGGCACATGCCGGGCGAGCGCCCCGAGTCGGTGTTCTTCACGACCTGGGCCGAGTTGCCCAGCGGCGAGGCTGCGGCGACAAGCGTGGACTGGACGAGAGTGCTGGAGGTGCGTGCGGCCGTGTTGCGCGAACTCGAGCGCCTGCGCGTTGCCGGCAACATCGGCGCACCGCTCGACGCCGTGGTGGACCTCTATGCGGTGCCCGGCATTCGCGGGGCGCTGACGCCGCTGGGCGATGAACTGCGCTTCGTGCTGATCACCTCCGAGGCGCACGTGCATCCGGCCGAGACGCGGCCGGCCGATGCGGTGCCTGCCGATCCGGCGGCGGAGACGGGTCTGTGGATCCGCGTGCTCCCGTCCACGGCCGTGAAGTGCGTGCGCTGCTGGCACAAGCGCGCCGACGTCGGCAGCGATGCCAACCACCCCGAACTCTGCGCCCGCTGCGCGGTCAATCTCGACGGTGCCGGCGAGACGCGGGCGTTTGCCTGACCTGACATGAGCAGCCAAGAGCAGCCGATCCAGGTGGGCGAGGCCGTCGCGGCAGCGGTCAAGCGCACGCATCCCGCGGCCTGGCTGTGGCTCTCGCTGGTGGTGATCGCGCTCGACCAGGCGACCAAGTTCCTGGCCACGCGCTTCCTCGACCTCTACGAGCGCGTCGAGGTGCTGCCGGTGCTCGACTTCACGCTGCTGCACAACACCGGCGCGGCGTTCAGCATGCTGGCAGGCGCCTCGGGCTGGCAGCGCTGGTTCTTCATCGGGCTCGCGGGCGCCGTGAGCGTGATGCTCATCGTGTGGATCTGGCGCATCCCGCGCGGCGAGAAACTGCTGCCGCTGGCGCTGGCGCTGATCCTGGGCGGTGCGATCGGCAACGTGATCGACCGCATCTGGCACGGCTACGTGGTCGACTTCATCCACGCCCACTGGGGCGAAGCCTATTTCCCTGCGTTCAACATCGCCGACAGCGCGATCACCATCGGCGCGGCGCTGCTGATCCTCGATGCGTTCCGGGAAAGGGGGCAGGCGGCCGGGCAGGGGGCAGGGGACGGGGGGCAGGGGACAGTCGAGAGGCGGCAGGGTACGGGTGATCGTCGTCAAGCGCCGCGGGATGGCAACCCATGAAGATACTGCTCGCGAATCCCCGTGGATTCTGTGCCGGCGTCGATCGCGCCATCGACATCGTCGAGCGCGCCATCGAGCTGTTCGGCGCGCCGATCTACGTGCGCCACGAGGTGGTGCACAACAAGTTCGTGGTGGATCGCCTGCGCAGCCTCGGCGCCGTGTTCGTCGAGGAACTCGACGAAGTGCCGGACGGCGCCACGGTGATCTTCAGCGCGCACGGTGTATCAAAGGCAGTGCAGGCCGAGGCCCGCCGGCGCGGGCTGCGCGTGTTCGACGCCACCTGCCCCCTGGTGACCAAGGTGCACATGGAGGTGACGCGCTACGGCCGCGAAGGGCGCGACGTGATCCTCATCGGCCACGAGGGGCACCCCGAGGTCGAGGGCACGATGGGTCAGTTCGACTCGTCGAACGGCGGCCGTATTGCGCTCGTCGAGGACGTGACAGACGTCGACCAGCTCGAGGTGCGAGACCCGTCGCGCGTGGGCGTGGTCACCCAGACGACGCTCTCGGTGGACGACACGGCCGAGGTGCTCGCGGCGTTGCAGCGACGTTTCCCGACCCTGCTCACCCCGCGCAAGGAAGACATCTGCTACGCGACGCAGAACCGCCAGGACGCGGTGAAGAAGCTGGTCGAGGCTTGCGACGTCGTGGTCGTGGTGGGTTCGCGCAGCAGCTCGAACTCGAACCGCCTGCGCGAGATCGCCGAAAAGAACGGCAAGCCAGGCTACCTGGTGGATGGTCCCGAAGACCTCAAGCGCGAGTGGTTCGAAGGCAAGGCGGCGGTCGGCGTTACCGCCGGGGCTTCCGCGCCCGAGTTGCTGGTGCAACGTGTCGTGGCGCGCCTACGCGAGTGGGGCGGGCAGGGCGCCGAAGAGGTGGTCGGCCGCGAAGAGAACGTCGTGTTCGCGCTGCCGCGCGAGCTGCGCGCGTCGAAGCTGCAGGCGACAGAATAGGCGGGCCCGGCGACTGGACCCCGACCGCTTACCAGCAGTCGGCGGAGGTCGCCGTGCGTGCACCCGCCTGGTCGATGCCGAATTCTGCGCAGCGCGAGTCCTGCGCCTGCGTGCCGGTGGCCGTGGCCGTGGCCGTGAAGCCTTCGTCGTCCGCGGCATCCACCTCGATGGTGTACAGGCCGGTCTCCGTCGTGCTACCGAGGCCGAGGCCGCTCGGCGGCGCGTCGGTGAGCTCGTCCGTGTAGGTGTTGTTCTGCAGGTAGAACTTTTCCTGCGCCGCCGCCAGGTTGAGCAGCGCCGACTTGGCTTCGGCCCGGTTCGAGCGCAGCACGTACTGCCGGTAGCTCGGCACCGCGATCGAGGCAAGCAGCGCGAGAATCGCCACCACCACCACCAGCTCGATCAGCGTCACGCCTCGGTTCTTGGTCTGCATCGGGTCGCTCCGTCAGGGTCATGGGCCGTGCCGGCGGCGTCCTGCCGCCGGCACGGTCGCGTTCAGTTCGCGCCGCGCTGCTCCCAGTACGTCCGCACGGGCGGGTTGGTCAGGCCGCTGCCGCAGTTCTCGAGGCCGACCAGGCAGAACGGCGCGACCGCCGGCATCGGCCGGGTCGGGTCGGTCGGATCCGCATCCGGCGTCGGGAACACGAACGTCACGGCAGGTGCGATGCTGCCCTGCCGCAGCTCGCGATAGCGCTCGTTGCCCGTGGTGCTCGTGTCCAGGTTGCGCAATGGCGTGCTGGTCGCGGCGTCCACCACGTAGAGGCGATTCAGGCCCACCGTGGCGACGCAGTACTCCGCATTGTAGGAACGCTGCTGCGGCGAATAGGTCGGGAAGAAGATCTCGTTCTGGAACGTGCGCGATTCCGCCAGCACTTTCTCGCCCACGTCCGTGAAGTTCAGCTTCCAGCCGACGCTGCCGGCCGGGATGGTCGGCGAGTCGTCGCCCGTCACGTCCTCCAGGCGCGAGTCGTCGTCGGTGATGATCTGGTGGCAGGGCGACGTCTCGGTCGTGCCGCAGGTGGTCTTGTACTGGTTCGAAGCAACGCGCGTGAAGATGTTGTAGTCGCGCAGGCTGTAGAACCGGTTCACCACCGTCTGGTCGGTGATCGGCAGTTCGCGGTGCCCCGACCCGATCGCGACGTTGATGAAGTTGACCGTGCCGACCCTCAGCAGCGAGACGTCGGGCGCGTAGAAGAACCGCCGGTTCTGCGTGGAATCGGTGGTGCTTGCGGCATCGCCGAGGCCGAGTCGGGCGAACACGCCTCCCGACACGAGCGACGAGGGGACCTGGCCATTGTTGATGTCGAAGCGCCAGATGCGCCCGCCGAGGTCCGCGGCGTAGAAGCGGTCGGCATAGCCGTCGCCCGTCAGGTCGAGCGGCCTGACCTCGCCGGGGATCGAGTTGGTCAGGCTGGTCAGGCGCAGGTTGGCGCCGGTGTCGGGGCCGGCGCGCCAGATCAGCGCGCCGGAGATCGCGTCCACCATGTAGATGCCGTTGCCGACGATGGAGGACACGTAACCGATGGTGTCCTCGGCCGTGTCGTAGCCGCCGCCGAACACCAGGACCCACTTGTCGGGGTTCGCCGCCGGCCAGGTGCGCGCGACGTTGACGCGCGCGACCGTCGGCGTGGACCAGGTCTGGCCGATGCCCGGCAGTTCGCTCGGACCGATCGACCACAGCAGGCGGGGAGCCGTGCGATCGGTCACGTCGATCGCGTAATAACGGGAGCCGCCGCGCCGCTGGCCGAAGAACAGGATCACCTTGTCCTTCTCGTCCTCCTCGACCGTGCCACTGCTGTCGATGTCCGTGCCGCTCGGTTCGATGGTGCCGTTGTTGTTGCGATCCACGCGCAACACCTCGATGTCACCGTCGAGGCCATACACGCGCGTGCTGACCTCGTTGTTCTCGTATAGGGGCTCGATGCGGCCGAGCAGTTCGCGGGGAACGAACGACCAGAGCTCGGTGCCGTTGGCGGCATTGATCGCCTGCAGGTAGCCGTCGTTGGTCGTCACGTACAGGACCAGCAGCGGATCGTCGGCCGGGCCGCCATACACGACCGTGGCCGGCCGCGAGTGCAGCGGGTCGCCCATGTCGCGCCGGGCTTCCGTGACGTCGGCGTCGCCGTCGTCGTCCTGCACGTCGGCGCCATACGCCCAGTCCACCAGGTTGGCGACACTCGGCCGGCTGGCGTCGGGGGTCGCCGTGCCGAGCAGCAGGGTGTTGGCCAGCGTGAGGTTCGCCGCGTCCTTGAGCAGCGACAGTGGCTCGGCCGTGAGCAGGCCGGAACTGATCGTCAGGTTGCTGTAGATCAGGCGGGTCGTCGGGTTGGTCAGCTCGCCCGCGGCCCCGCCCAGGGCCGCTTCGGAGCCGTCCACCGTGTCGGACCAGTAGCTCTGCGCGTTGCGCGTGAAGAAGCCGCTGACCGGGTCCACGGCCGCGTTGCCGTTGGCATCGACGATCGTGCCCCCCTGGGTGACACGGTACTTCTTGACGTTGCCCAGCCAGCGATACGACGACACGGGCTTGAACAGCGACATGTACAGGTAGTTCAGGTTCTGCGTGCGATTGAACGCGTTGACGGCCACCGCCGGCGCCGTGAAGGTTTGCGTCTGCTCCAGGATGCGCGCGATGATGCTGGTGAACGCGGTCGAGAGCTCGGCGATGTCGGTCGCCGCGTAGAACTGGCCGCCGCCGCGCTGCGCGACGTAGCGCAGCGAGTCGCTGCCGGCTGCGACGCCGTCGCCGAAGCCGATCCAGTAGGTTGTGATGTTCTGCACGCCCGGGCGATCCGGGCGCAAGTCGGACTCGTTCATCCACTTCGCGAGTTCGTCGAGGCACTGTCCCGTGCCATCGCCGTCGCTGGCGATCGTGAGGCCAGCCGTGCAGGTCGTCGCGCCCACGATGCTGCTGAAGTTCGGCAACCCTCGAATGGCCGCGTCGGAGTTGCTGTCGCTCTGCGACAGGCCGTCCGTGAGGTACACGATGTAGTTGCGCTGGCAATCCTCGTCGGCCGGCGAGTCGTAGAGGGTCGGGTCGCTGGCCAGGCGGGAATCCGCGACACTGGGCGTGTCGCTGACCGGGTTCGTGCCGAGGGGGCAATCCCCTTGCCCCGCGAAGCACTGGTCGGAGGTGAGGCCCCAGAACACGGGCTCACCGCGGAAATAGAGCGACGCCTCATACAGCGTCTCGGTGAGCGGCGTCGAGCCCGAAGGTACCCACGTGGCGATCGTGGCCTTCATCGTTGCGCGCTTGGACTCGATGGGTCCCATCGCCTCGACCACCATGCCGCCATCGGACGCGTTCGGCAGCGTGTTGCGGTCGTTGCTGTAGCGCATCAAGCCGACGTTGACGGAGCCGTCGGCCAGGTTGTCGAGCAGGTTGCTCATCGCGCTGCGGACGATGTCCAGGCGCGGGCGCTGCACGCGCGGGTTGGCGAGCCAGTTGAGGTAGTTGCCCGTGTAGAAGGTCACCGGCCCGGTCTCGCCGCCGCTGGGCCAGAGGGTGTTGGTGGAGGTGTACGGGCCGCCACTGCCGTCCCGGGCATACTTGGAACTGCTGCTGTCCGAACTGCCGTGGATACCGGCATCCGCGGCGCACTCGACCCAGTTGCTGGTGCTTCGGCGGCTGCTGCTCAACGTCTGCCAGCGCCGAACGCTCGAACTGCCGTTCCATTGCGCGGCGCGCTCGACCGCGGCGATGCCGGCGCTCGCCAGCGACGGCGCCGCGGCCTTGCAGACGAAGGCCGAGCTCGGGACCCACTGGTTGGAGTTGCAGAACTGCTGGACCTGCAGCACCTTGTCCGCGTCGTCCTCGTTGCCGTCGCCGTTCAGGTCGCCGCTGGCTCCCAGCGGAACGCGCGACCAGTACACTCGCGAGTTGCTGCACGTGCCAGTGGTGGCGTAGGTGGAGGACGCGGTGTAGTCCTCCTGCGTCCACTGCAGGTTTCTCATACTGCCCGACGTGTCGAGCACGAACATGATGTTCGGCCGGGTGGGCGGGGCGGAAACCGCCGCTCCGACGAACAGTTCGGTGTCGTCGGCCTGTGCGGGTGCTGCCGCGAGGAGCGTGACCGCGGTCGTCGCGGCGATCGCGACCAGCGAGCGGATCTTGGGGGTCGTCATGACGCGTTCCTCAGTAGGGTGGCCGTGGCGGGGATTATCAGGTGCCGCCCGGACCGACGATGTAGAAGCTCTGGCGGTGCTCGGCGAGGCCGCCGCGTTCCGCGACTCCGTAGCTGTCGACGATGAAGTGGTACGCCTCGAAGCCGGTGCCGAGCGAGTACCCGCCCCCCGGCACGACGGTCTGCCCGGCCTGCTGGTCGAAGCGCAGGAAGTACTCGCACTGTTCGGCATCGGTGGCGGAGTCCACCTCGTCGCAGTTGGCGATCGCCTGTCCGGTGCCGCGATCGGGGATGGGGTTCACGGCCGCCGCATTGTCGTAAGCGCCCACCGTCACGTTCGTGTTGTAGATGCCTGCCGCCATGGCCTGCTCGACGCCGGCATCCGCCGCCTCGAAGGCACGGCGCTGGTACTGCTCGTTGCCGGCCATCTGCAGCTCGAGTGATGCGGTGGTCATGCCCGAGATCGCGAGCAAGGTGAGCACCAGCAACAGGATCAGGCCGACGACGAGTGCCGCGCCCGACTCGCGCCGGGCCCGGGGTTGGGGCATTGGTGGGCGGGATGTCATGCGCGCGTGTTCCGGATGTGGATGGTCTTGGTGACGACGATGCGCCGGTAGTTGTCGTTCAAGGTCACGGCCGAGGCCATGTCGCCGTACTGGTAGGCCGTGTCGTCGACGAACCCGAAGTCGCGATCTTCCGCCCGGATGCGCAGCCAGATCTGCGCCGATACCACGCGGGCGCCGGCCGGCACCGCGCCCGGGTTCACGTACTGGTCGATGTTCGTGTCGCCGTCCACGTCGACGCCGAAGCGCACCTGCAGGTCTTCGACGCCCGGCACGATCTCCTCGTCGATGAACGCCTCGCCGGCGGTGCCGTTCGCGTTGGCGAAGCGCTTGCGGCGCAGGGCAGGCACGTCGTTGCGGTTCGTCGACTGGGACGATACGTAATAGATGCGCGCCTCGAGCTCGCGGGACTGCGACGCCGGCGGCAGGTAGTCGGCCGGGATGCAGGCCTGGTCGGAGGGATTCAGGCAGGACGAGTCCGGCACGAACAGCGTGCCCTGCACGCGGCTGGTCTGCAGGTAGATGCGCGTCGCGTTCATCGTGGCCGGCTGGTTACTGTTGGCGCGGCGCAACCACAGCGTGTCGGTGCCGCCCTGGTAGTTGTTGGCCGCGCAGGTAAGGTTGTAGGCGTTGTTCGCGCCGCCCACGTACTCGTCGAGGTTGATCACGAAATAGTTGCTCGGCGCCGACGTCGTGCCGCAGACCGCGGAATTGGTCTGCTGCGTCGAACTGAACGCGGCCGGCGGCGGCTGGCCCGGCCCGGCCCGGTTCAGGATGTAGTCCGCGCGGTTGCTCATGCCCCAGAAGTTGGCCATGCGCACGTCGGTCTCGATCACGTCCATGGCGAGGCGGCCGACCTCCTGCAGGCGCGCGACGCCTTCGGAGGCCCGATAGGTATTGCGGCTCTGGTTGAAGACGGTCACGGCGCCCAGGATCAGGAACAGGCCGATCACCAGGGCGACCATGAGCTCGATCAGGCTGACGCCCCACTGGTAGCGCGCCGGACGGACAGGGGTAGGCATCACGGCAGCTTCCTCAGATCTCGACGCGGAGCTGGTAGGCGACGGGGTCATCCTGGCCTACCTCGGTCCAGCTGATGGTGACGACGTAGGCCGCCGGGGTGTTGGCGCCCGGCGCCGTGAACGCCACGTCGGCCGAGCCGTTGGGCAGGCGCGCGGCGATCGTATTCATCCACTGCGCGAGGTCGGCGTCGGCGATGGCATTCGCGCCGGCGCTCGGATCGCACGGCGCACCGCACGCGTAGGCATTGGCCGGCGCGCGATTCGCCCGCATGCGGTCGGCGATGTCGGCTGCGAGCGCAACGGCCTGCGTCCGGTACAGCGAGGTGCGATTGGCGCGCAGCGTCTCGACGTACATGGCCGCGATGCCGAGCAGCCCCACCGACAGGACGATGAGTGCCACCATCGCCTCGATGAGCGTGAAGCCGCGCTGGGTGCGGGCCGGA